>CAYNJD010000473.1:0-2341 GCA_964397355.1 uncultured Mycobacterium sp.
CCGGCTTCGCCACCGCGCTGATGAACAAGGACCTGGGCCTGGCGATGGACGCGGTCGGCAGCACCGGCGCCGCTGCCCCGCTGGGCAGCCACGCCGCGCAGATTTACCGCGACTTCGCTGCCGAACACGGCGGCGAGGACTTCAGCGCGGTGATCAACCTGCTGCGCGAGAGCTGAGCGACTACTTCGCGATTGCCATCACCGCGCCCGGCCTCAGCCAGCCGATGATCTTCACGAGCGTGGCGTCGTCGATCGCCACGCAGCCCGCCGTCGGCCCGCCGTCGGTGGTGTGAAAGAAGTAGGCGGAGCCGTCACCGGGTGTCCGGGACTTATTGACGCCGATGACCACCGCGTGCCGGTACTGCGGGATGTTGAGGTTCTCGCTGGCCGCCGTGTCGAACGGGCACCGGGCTTTGTTGCAGACCTGCATGGTGTTGTAGGTCGGGCTCGTGGAGTCGCTGTCCCACCAGTGGTCGGAACCGACCTGCACATACGGCAGGCCGCCACCGGGATTCGGAGCGGTGCCGAACGCCGAATCGAGCGTGTAGAACCCCATCGGGGTCGACGGCTCACCTTCCCTGGTTTGCGGGGTGATGCCCGCCGAGCCGACATGTGCCGGAATCCCGGCCGCGACCGCTTCCCAGCCCGCAGGCGTCCGCTGGTAGACATCGATCTTTGCGGTCGAATGACCCACTCCGACAACCGAAACCACCTGGGTGGCCGCAACCGGGAAGCCGACCGCATTCGCGAACCAGGGATCGACAACCGCCGCGGCCAGTGGCGCGGTCACCGGCGTCGCGCCCATCGCACACAACGCTGCGCACAGCAGAAACACCAGTCGCCGCACCACGTCATGGTCGATGACCGGTGCCGCCGGCGTCAAACAGCAATTGCGCCGCGTCACCCGGCCGGCGCGGTGATCAACCAGCTGCGCGGCAGCTGAACCGGGCGACCACCCGCTGCGCCTGCAGCTCGCGGCAGCCGTTGGCCGACAACCCGTCGTAGCCGTCGGTGTCGGTGAAGATCGCCGGCAGGCCGATGGCCGCGGCGGTTCGGGCTCCGGCCTCGGACCCGGCGATCACCAGCGACTCACCTGCGACAATGCCCAGCTCCCACAGCGCCAGCCGGTAGAGCTCGGCGTCACCGGCGGGTCCGGTCAGATCGTCGGCGCTGACCACGGTCTCGGTCATGCCGTCGCCGATCAGTTCGCGCACCCGGGCCTGCACCTGATCGCGCGGTCCGGCGCCGACCACCGCGACCCAGATACCGGTCGCGAACAGGCTCAACACCAGGTCGATCAGCCCGGAGCGGGGCTCACCGTCGGAGTCGGCGAGCGCATCGATGTCGAAGATCACCGCTTGCAGGGGGTAAACCTCGGCATCGGGCTGCTGCTGGCCCCACCAGAACGGGCGGCCGGGATTAGTCCATGTCGCTTGCTCGGTTGTGATCTGCATAACAACAGGGTGCCGAAAACCCGCCTGTCCGTCCTCCCCCATCCGGGGGAACTATCCGGGGAAACTATCCGGGGGAGCTGCCCGGCTGCGGCTCGACCCCGTCGCCCCCACGGGCCTTATTGTCTTGCTATGCCCGTGCGACTGGTCCTCGTCGACGATCACGAGATGGTGATCGAGGGCCTGCGGGCCATGCTCACCGCCTTCTCCGACCGGATCGAGGTGGTCGGCCAGGCGATCAGCGCCGAGCAGGCGCTGTCGGTGATCGCCGACACCGACCCCGACATCGTGCTGTGCGACGTGCGGATGCGCGGCGAAAGCGGCCTGGACCTGTGCCTGGCGCTGCGGGAACGCGACCCGGAACGCAAGGTCGTGATGCTCTCGGTCTACGACGACGAGCAGTATCTGTTCGAGGCGATGCGGGTCGGGGCGCGCGGCTACCTGCTCAAGAGCATCAGCAGCGACGATCTGGTCCGCCAGATCGAGTTGGCCCACCAGGGCGAGACGGTGATCGATCCCGGCCTGGCGGCCCGGGCGGTCGGCACCGCGGCGCGGCTGGCCCGCGACGAGTTCTGGCCCGGCGCCCGCCAGGGCCTCACCCAGCGGGAAAGTGAGATCCTGGCGTACATGGTCAGCGGGCTGTCCAACCGCGGGATCGCCACCAAGCTGGTGATCGGCGACGAGACCGTCAAGAGCCACCTCCGTTCGATCTACCGCAAGCTGGGCGTCTCCGACCGCACCGGTGCGGTGGCGACCGCGCTGCGCGAAGGCATCTACCGGTGAGCTCCTCGGGCGGCAACCGGTCCCGCACCCGCAAGACCACCGCGGTGCAGGACTTCGTCGACGCCAACCACGAGCTGGTGCTGCTGCGCGAACTCATCCAGGCCGCCT
>CAYNJD010000474.1:0-2324 GCA_964397355.1 uncultured Mycobacterium sp.
CCGGCGAACTCGCGGCGGGTCAGCACGTGGACCCGGGCGTCGAGACTGATGCCCACACCGTCGAAGTAGCGCAGCATCTCCGGGTCGTTGTCGGAGATGCGCGCCACCGTTCCGGAGTCGCCGTCGGCGCACTCCCACAACTGGCGCGCCGGGGGCGTGGGCACCTGCCCGTCCGCAGCCGGGATCGGGTCGCCGTGCGGATCACGCTGCGGGAACCCCAGCTTGGCGTCGATGCGGGTTATCAGCTCGTCGGAGACCGCGTGCTCGAGCACCTCGGCCTCGTCGTGCACCTCATCCCAGCTGTAACCCAGCTCGCGCACCAGAAACGTCTCGATCAGCCGGTGCCGGCGCACCATCGCCAGCGCGGCGCGCCGCCCCTCGTCGGTGAGCGTCACCGCCCCGTACTTCTCATGGTCGACCAGACCCGCGTCGGCGAGTTTGCGGATGGACTCCGAGGCGGTGCTGGCCGAGACGCCGATCTTCTCCGCCAGCATCTTGGTGCTGACCTTGTCCGGCGACCACTCCTGGGCAGTCCAGATGACTTTCAGATAGTCCTGGGCGACGCTGCTCAGCCCATCCGACTGCTCCCAAGGGCTCACAGCAGACAGTTTAGGCTTGCGGTTGTGCAGCGGTGGCGGGGGCAGGACGAGATCCCCACAGACTGGGGCAGGTGCGTGCTCACCATCGGGGTGTTCGACGGTGTGCACCGGGGCCATGCCGAGCTGATCGCACATGCGGTGAAGGCCGGTAAGGCTCGCGGGGTGCCGACGGTGCTGATGACCTTCGACCCGCACCCGATGGAGGTCGTCTATCCCGGCAACCACCCGGCGCAGCTCACCACGCTGGCGCGCCGCGCCGAACTGGTCGAACAGGCCGGGGTGGACGTGTTCCTGGTGATCCCGTTCACCTCCGACTTCATGAAGCTCACCCCGGACCGCTACATCCACGAGCTGCTGGTCGAGCACCTGCACGTGGTGGAAGTGGTGGTGGGCGAGAACTTCACCTTCGGCCGCAAGGCGGCGGGCAATGTCGAGACGCTGCGCCGCGCCGGCGAGCAGTTCGGCTTCGGGGTGCAGTCGGTGTCGCTGGTGGCCGAACGTGCCGGCTCGGACGCCGCCGGCTCGGTGACCTTCTCCTCGACCTACATCCGGTCCTGCGTGGATGCCGGCGACGTCGTCGCCGCCGCCGAGGCGCTGGGCCGGCCGCACCGGGTGGAGGGGCTGGTGGTCCGCGGTGACGGCCGCGGGCGCGACCTGGGCTTTCCGACCGCCAACGTGGCCCCGTCTGCGTATGCGGCCATACCGGCCGACGGGGTGTACGCCGCCTGGTTCACCGTGCTGGGACACGGCCCGGTGCCGGGCACGGTCGTCGCCGGCGAGCGCTGCCGGGCGGCGGTATCGGTCGGCACCAATCCGACCTTCTCCGGGCGGGCCCGCACCGTCGAGGCGTTCGTGCTCGATCAAACCGCCGACCTGTACGGCCAGCGGGTCGCCGTGGACTTCGTCAGCCGGATCCGGGGCCAGGAGAAATTCGAGTCGGCGGCGGATCTGGTGGCGGTGATGAACACCGACGTCGAGAAGACCCGCGGCCTGCTCGCCGGCGACTGACCGGCCGCGATCGGGCTGGGATTGGGTTCCGGCGGCTCCGCGCTGCTAGACTCGCCGCTCGGCGTGCTGCAGTCCGCGGTGGCCGCCCTCAATCACATTCGCGGGACCGATCGATGGAGATGTTTTCGTGGCGCTGACCGCCGAGCAGAAAAAAGAGATCCTGGGCAACTACGGCCTGCACGAGACCGACACCGGCTCGCCGGAGGCGCAGGTCGCGTTGCTCACCAAGCGGATCATCGACCTCACCGAGCACCTCAAGACGCACAAGCACGACCACCACTCCCGGCGCGGGCTGCTGCTGCTGGTCGGCCGGCGTCGCCGGTTGCTCAAGTACCTCGCCCAGATCGATGTGGCGCGGTACCGCTCGCTCATCGAGCGGCTGGGTCTGCGTCGCTGACACTCCGGTCGGTGTGAACCGCGCCATGTAGAGTGAGATCGTTCCGGGCCGTCCAGGTCCGGACACTGGTGTGGCCCGCGCAGTCCGCGCGCGCCACTCCGGCACGTCACGATGGGACACGTCCCTGCGACCGGCCAGACCTGAGTCGGGCGGTCATCGGTAGTGGCAGCCGGGTCTGAGAGTTCACCTGAAGATCCGGCCGCTTCGATCGACGACCGTAGCCGCATCCAGGTTCTTCGCTGGTCCACGCCTGACGTTGCGAAACAGCTGAACGAACCAGGAAGGCCGCACGGGCGTCCATGTCTGTTACAGAAATTGAA
>CAYNJD010000475.1:0-2322 GCA_964397355.1 uncultured Mycobacterium sp.
GCCATCCGGATATAGCGGGTGGCCAGCCGCTCGGAATGCACTTCGGTGTTGCAGTACTGCCCGTCCCAGTTACCGCCCAGGCCGCTGCAGAACGACGGCGCCGAGGCGCCGGCCACCGGGGTGCCCGCCAGCGTCAGCGCAGCAGCCGTCGCGATACCTGCCGCGACAAGCCGGGTCGCCCACATAGCTTCCCTCCTAAGGCAATTCGACCTTGCTCGCCAGCCACCGGCCGTCGACCTTCTGCATCGTCATCTTCATGCGGCTGCGGTCCACCCGCGGATCCGGCCGGGTGGTGTTGGTGACCGTCTGGTCAACCATCAGCAGCACCACCACCTTGTCCGTGGACTCCGACTGCACGGCCGAGTCGACCACCGTGCCCCGCGCCGTCGCCTTGTTGTCGATCAGCAGCTGGCGCAACTGGACGCTGGCCTTGGTGTAGGTGTCCTTGAACTCACCGGTCGCACCGTTGAGCACCGCGGTGAAGTCGTCGTCGACCTTGTTGGAGTCGATGCTGGTCAACACCTGCGCGTACTCCACCGCGGTGTGCTGCGCGGCCGCGCCGGCGGCGGCGACCCGATGCTGTTGCCACAGCGGCCATCCCAGCCCGCCGGCCAGGCCGAACACCACCAGGTAGGCGGCCGCGATGCCGGCAAGCGCGGCCCGCCGCCGCCGGGCGGGACGCGTCGCGGGCGCTTCGGCGGAATTGGCCCCGGTGGCCTCGGGCGGATCTTCGGCCGCGGACGATTCGGCCTGCTGCGCGGTGGAATCCACTTCCTCCGGGCTCTCGTCGTCGGTACTCACCGCAGCGTCTCCTTGAACATCAGTGTGGCGGTTCAATCAACAGCGGCGGGCCGCCGTACTCGGTGGGAATCGTGTAGCGGCCCTTGGGGGTCGGGTCGGTGGTGGCCGCCAGGTCGGCACCGGGCGGCGGTCCCGCGGTGTCATCGCCCGGTGGGCGCGGCGCATTGTGGGCGCCGCGAACCAGCACGGACTGGTCGGTGTCACGGCAGTAGCCGTAGAGGAACGGCTCGGGGTAGTCCGCTGCCGACGGTACTCGTCGCGGCGTCCCGTAATCACAGGTGTAGCGGGGATAGATGTCGCCGATCGCCCACAGTCCGTTCTCGCGGATGATGGTGCCCAGCGCCTCCAGCGTCGAGCCACGATAGCTGGGGAACAACGCGTTGAGCGCGGGAGTACGGACGTAGAGCAGCTGAGCCGCGGTGACCAGATTGCCCAGCAGCCCGACCATGGTGTCGGAGTTGTCATCGAAGACCCCGTCGACCTGCGCCAGCATCCCGGGCGCCTGGTCGACCAGCCGGCGGTAGCCGCCGATCATCGGATTGATGCCCTTGAACACCTTGTCGAGGTTGTCCGACGTCGCAGCCAGGCCGTTGTTGACATCGCTGAGCATGGTCAGCACCACCCGGCTCGACTTCAACAGGCTCACGGTCTCCGGCAGCACCGAATCGAGCGTGGACAGCAGGAAGGTGCCGCCGTCGACGATGTCGGTGAGCTTGCGCGGGCCCTCGTCGGACAGGCTGAGCTCCTTCTTGATCAGCTCGAGTTTGCGCGGATCGGTCTGGGCCAGCATGCCGTTGGCGTCGGCGAGCAACTGTGACATCGGAATCGGGGTGCTCGCCTGGTCCTGTGAGACCACGCTGCCCGCGGTCAGGAACGGTCCGGCGGCCGAGGCCGGCTCGAAGTCGATGTACTGCTCGCCGGCGGCCGACAGACCGGAGACCCGCACCTTGCTGGCCGCCGGAATCTTCACCGTCGAGTCGATGTTCGCCACGGCGGCGACACCCGAATCGGTGATCCGCAGTGACTCGATTCGGCCGACCGGAACCCCGCGCACCGACACGTCCTGGTTGGCGAGCAGGCCGCCGGAGTCGGGGAGCGCGACGGTGATCTGGTAGCTGGAACGCGTCGGATTCACGCGCAGCGCCCCCACCAGCAGGTAGGCGACCGCCACGACCAGAGTCATCGCCAACGCGGCCCCCGACAGCAGGTTCTTTCGCCGGTAACCGGCGCGGACCAGTCCGACGACGAAGCGGCTCAGCGTCTCGATCACGGCGTCGGCCCCTGTCCGGGTGGCGGTTCCGACGCATCGATCTCGGCAGGGGTCGGTGGGATCGGCGGGCCGACCGCCTCCCACGGCGCCATCCCCATGTCGGTATCCGGACCACGGCCCACCACGCGCTCCTGCAGCCGCCACAACGCGTACTTGATCGAACCGGCCAATTTCGCCCAGTCGTAGCGCTTCGGCCCGTGGAACGCCGGGTCACCCTTGAACCCGGCGTCGGGCATCGAACCCCACACCAG
>CAYNJD010000476.1:0-2321 GCA_964397355.1 uncultured Mycobacterium sp.
AGCCGTTCACCAACTTCTTCAACAGCCTGATGGCGCCGTTCGACCCGGACAAGTTCCAGATGCCCGATCTCGTGGAGTTCGGCAGGGTGGTGCAGGCGGTGATCGCCTCGATGCTGGTCGCCTTCAATCCGTTCGTCCCGGGCAGCCCGTTCTGTCCCGGACCGTGCTTGCTGCCCGACCCGGGGGGCGACATCTTCAATCCCGACGACTGGTCGCTGCCCAGCTACTACCTGGCGGCCAAGGCGGTCGGCGACCTGTGGCCGGGCAACCCGGTCATCGACGAATGGCTGGCCGCCTACGACAACGGAACCGCCAACGTCTCGACGCCGGAGATCATCGAATACGAAGCCTGGCTGTGGCGGCTGGGCACGGTATTGCTGGACCTGAAGAATCCGCTGCCCGACGACCCGTTCATCGACACCACCGCCTACCTGCCCACCGTCGAGCAGATCCAGGACTTCCTCGGCGACTACCTGTACAACATCGCCGACAACATCGGCGTGCTGGGACCCTTTGACATACAAGGACTCTGGGACGCCGTATTCGAGGCCGTTCCCGCCTAGCCGGCCGGCCCGGTGCGGGCCGGCCGAACCAGGTTGCGCGGGCTACGCGTCGATCAAGCCGGACAGGTCCGGCAGGTACGGGTACAGGTCGGGCAACTCGCTCTCCGGCAGCAGCCCCAGGTCGACCTGGGCGGCCGTCCAGCCCTGCTCGAAGCCGAGCTGCAGATTCTGCGACACCTCTTCCCAGTCGATCGTGGGCATGCTCCACGACACCGGCGTCGCGACATCGGCGGGGTCGGAGCGGTCGTAGCCCAGGTCGATCAGCACCCGCAGCGCGGGCTGAACCATGTCGGCCATGGCCGGCCCGAACACCGGGAACGCCCTGATCCCGTCGAGCAGCGGCAGATTCTGGGTGGGGATCAGGAAGTAGTCGGTGTTGACATCCTCCGAGGTCGGCAGCTGCACCGCATCCTCGACCGAGCTCGGGTCGAACGTCGTCGGCCAGTCGGGCAGCAGCGCGGGGTGCAGATAGACGTAGCCGGCCATCGCGTTGGCCACCGCAAGGAAATTCAGTCCGTACTTCGGGAAGTCGGTAGCGCCGCTGTATTCGATGGTGTAGATGTCGGTGTGGTAGATCCCGTCCACCGGAGTCATCGGCATGTCCGAGTCGAAGCGGGTGAAGAAGCCGCCGTTGGGGTTGCCGAGGTTCTCCAACAGCACGAAGCGCAGCTGGTCGGGATCCGGCTGCTCATCGGCGGGCAGCGCCAGCAGGTTGATCAATTCCTGAGTGGCCACCGCGGCACTCATCGAGTAGCCGAAAACGGCCACGTTGTCGCCGTCGGCGAGGTGATCCGTGATCGCCTTGTGAATGTCCGCGACGCCCTCGGTGAGACCCGGGCCGTAATCGGTCTCCGGTGTCGTCACGCCGACGGGGGTGTACTCCGGAAATGTCGGCTGACCGTCAAAAGGGTTCTCCGGGTTGAGGAAATCGTCCATGACCTGGTCGATGTAGGACGGTACGGGGGTCGGCTGGAAGGCCGAACCCATGATCAGCGCGGTGTTCTCACCGAACGCGAACCCGGCACTGAGCATCGACGTCAACCCCATCAGTCCGGCGCAGCCCCCCGCAACCAGACCGACCGTCAGCCACCGATAGCTGGAATGCTTCATCAAATCCCCCGTTTAATTTGGACACACGTCCGTGTCAGGGTACACATGAACGCGCCCTAGCGCCTGTCGAGGTCCCAGATATTTGCCAGCGGCCTCCGGTGGTCGCATTGGACGATAGGGTGACCCACGTGGCTCTTCCAGCGCCGGGCAACGACCGAGCGGCGATAGTCACCGGCGCATCGTCGGGAATCGGCGCCGCGGTGGCACGTGAGCTCGCGCGGCGCGGCCACCAGCTGATCGTGGTGGCGCGTAGCGCCGACCGGCTGCACGCACTGGCGGCGGAGCTGAGTCCGCGGCCGGTGCACGTACTGCCGGCCGACCTGTCCTGCCGAACCGATCGCGCCGCGCTGCCGGCCCGGATCACCGAGTTGGGCCTGGTCCCGGATGTGCTGGTCAACAACGCCGGCCTGTCGGTGGTGGCGTTGGCCGCGAAGTCGGATCCCGATCGCCAACTCGACCTGGTCGAGGTCGATGTCGCCGCGGTGGTCGACCTGTGCAGCCGATTCCTGCCCGGCATGGTGGAGCGGGGCCGTGGCGCCGTATTGAATGTGTCGTCGGTCGCGGGATTCGGTCCGTTGCCCGGGCAGGCGACCTACGGTGCCGCCAAGGCCTTCGTCGCCTCCTACACCGAAAGCCTGCGCAGTGAGC
>CAYNJD010000477.1:0-2320 GCA_964397355.1 uncultured Mycobacterium sp.
CAAACGTTACCGCGTGTGATGCCCGTCTCGGGGCATCCCACGGCGGTCCCAGCGTCGCCTCTCCTTCGTCGAGCCTCGCTGAACCGCCGGGTCCCAGCATCAGCCGTGTGGCGGATGCGGCGCGTTGTCGATGAGCTCGCGCGCCCAGTTCAGCGTCCACTGCGTGGCGGACAACCCGTCGTGGCTCCAGACATCGGTGGTGCCGTACAACGCGTGCACCGGTTGCCCGGCGCCACCGGCCAGCGTCTCCAGGGTGGCCGGCAGCTTACCGATGCTGAACGCCTCTTGCGGGGCGGCGCAGATCAGGTCGCCGCGCGCGCAGATCTCGTTGGTGCGCTGGGCCAAGTCGCCGAAACCGCCGTCGCGGGCACCGGTCATGGTCAGCCCCATCCCGGACAGGATCGGCAGCTCGTGCAGGGTCACCTCGGCGCCCTGCCCCGGCGGGGTGGGCGGCACATTGATACCGCTGTTCTCGCCCTCCTGGCGCCGGCCGTCGGCGATCAGCGTCACGCCCAGCACCAGGTCCTCGTCGACCGGGCCGCGCCCGTTGCCGATGTCGCTGGCGACATCACCGGCGATCACCGCGCCCTGCGAGAAGCCGACCAGCACGTAGCTGGTCAACGGGCACTTCTCGTTCATCTCGGTGATCGCCTTGACGGTGTTGCGGGTGCCCTCGGCGCGGCTGTCGTTGTAGGTCATCTGCTTGTCGGCCGACAGCGGATTGTGGAACTGCGCGGTGTAGGGAACCGTGTAGGTCTGCACCCGGGAGGCGTCGAACTGGTCGGCGATCGGGCGGGTGACGGTGAGCAGCAGCGCGATGGGGAACTGGGTGGGGTTCAGCGGGTCGTCGGTGGGCGAGGTCTCCCAGGTGCCGGGCACCGAGACCAGTTGCACGTCCGGGCAGCTGGCGTCCTGATAGGCCGGGCGGGGCTTCTTGGCCCGCGGCGGCGTCGAACTGGTCGGCGGGACACCCTCCGACGGCTGGTCGGCGATCGGCGGCGAGCCCGGGTGCCGGATCCAGATCACCACGGCCACCACCACCAGTGCCACCACCAGCGCCATCGCGCCGGCGGCTATCCATGCCAACAGGCGACGACGGTTACGCAGCGTTTTCGCCGGGGTTTTCCGAGGAGATTTCCGTGCTTTCTTGGCCATATCGCCTCTAACGGTACAGATCAGCGCTGCGGCACATTGACGCTGCGTCCAGGGCGGGTGCTACTCGCACTTTTCCGCCCTGGACGCGGAGTCAACCGTGCTTATGGCAACTAGCGGATCGCGCCGACGATGTCGCCGGACATCGCCCCGAGCTGCGCCGCCCACGATCCCCAACCGTTGTCACCCGGCGAGAAGTCGAAATGCCCGTTGCGGCCGCGCACCTGGCGGTACTGCATGTTGAAGTACCGCCCCGACCCGCTGGCCTCGCCCGGGTCGCCGATCATCGCGGCCGGGTTGGAGGCGCCGCCCACCGGGTTGTAGACCCAGACCCGGGTGTTGTTCTGCGCCAGCAGGGTGGCGTGCACGGTCGGGTCGTGCCACTTCCAGCGGCCCAGCTGCGGAGCGCCCCACATGCCGTAGGGGTCGACGCCGCCGAAGTTCTGCAGGCCCGCGCTGATGACACCGGACTCGGTGGTGTGCGACGGGTTGAGGAAGCCCGACAGCGCACCGGCGAAGCCGAACCGGTCCGGGTGGAAGGTCGCCAGCGCCAGCGCCCCGTAGCCGCCCTGGGATGCCCCCACCACGGCGTGACCGCCCGGCGCCAGGCCCCGGTTGGCCGCCAGCCAGTCCGGCAGCTCGGTGGACAGGAAGGTGTCCCACTGCTTGCTGCCGTCCTGCTCCCAGTTGGTGTACATGCTGTAGGCCCCACCGGCCGGTGCCACCACCGAGACGCCCTTGCCGGCAAGCGTGTTCATCGCGTTGCCCGCGGTCACCCAGTTGCTCAGCTCGGGGTGGGCGTCGAACGCGTCGAGCAGGTACACCGCGTGCGGCCCCTGGTTCAGAAACGCCACCGGGATGTCACGGCCCATCGACGGCGAGGGCACCATCAGGTTCTCGAACTCCGCGGCATGCGCGCCGGCGCCGACGATCACGCCGCCGCCCCACATGCCCAGTGTCAGCACCGCCACGCACAGCGCCCGCAGCAACTTCGACAGTCCGCTCATACCCACCTCGCTCGTCGGCACAGATTCGTGGGATCACCCGCCGGCCGCACGCCCTGATCCCGCAAGGTAGTCAACCACACGGCACCGGCGGACATGGCCGTAAACTCCCGACGGCGGCGACCCGGGGGTCGCCGCCGTCAGCGGTGTGTTCTCGTCGCGGG
>CAYNJD010000478.1:0-2315 GCA_964397355.1 uncultured Mycobacterium sp.
AGTCGAAATCAGCCTGCGCCGGCGGCGCCACCGACGGCGCCATCCCGAACGCCAAGAACGCCCCAACAGATGCGGCAGCACCTACGGCGCGATCCCGCCGACGTGCCCCTACCCGAACATTTCCCGCAACACGCCGACGACCAACCACGATTACACCCCGTTCACTAAGTCGAACTCAGCTGCCTCTTAGCTCGGCAGCGTAACCGAAATTAGGATTGCGGCTGTTTGATTTGATGGATTTTGTTTCGGAGTCGACCGACCCCGCCCTAGCCGCTCCCGGTCCCAGACTCCAGTCGCGTCAAATCCCCATGTGTAAGGGGTTGCCAGGGAGGCGTCAGCTGGCGGGGTAGCTCCCGTTGGCAATATGATCGGTCCAGAGGCCACTCGCCCGATAAAGTAGACAAAAATTAACGCGGAAATAACTTTACTAATTGATTCTCAGTTTCTACGAACAGAACCCTTGGGTCTTACGAGCGAAACCGTGGTGCCCGGCGGACCCGGGCCGGAAACTGCCGAGCTATCGCGCCCACACGCTGTGCGCCACCCACGGCGATGCCTCCGCGGCCACCGACCAGGCCAGCTCCTCCGGTACATCGATCACCCGGTAGGCCTTGACCCCGGCGGCGGTGGCCGCGATCAGGGTCGCGACCCCGGCGCGGCGCTGAAACCAGCTCTGGCGCACTGTCCAGCCGATGACACCGGCGGTGGCGATGCAGTAGCGGCGCTGCTCCCAGCTGCCGGTACGCGCCGAAAGCCAAGCACGGTCGACGCGATGCCCCAGGACACGCGCACGGTCGGCGGCCAGCAGCGCCGCAACCAGCGTCAGCGCCGCCCACGCCGGCCAGCACCACGCCGGAACCTCGTCGAGCGCCGCGACGATGGCCAGCCCCAGCCCACCAGCCACCGGCAGCATCATCGCCCGCGTCCAGCGCCGGCGGACCGCCGCCGGGCCGTGCCTGCGCAGCGGCCCGGTGACCGCGACGGGGTCACCGACCAGGCCGGTCAGCACCTCCTCGGCGGTGGCCCGCGGACAGGGCGGCAGCAGGATTGAGGACTCCCCCGCACCGGTGACCCCGGTCATCGCCGCGTCCAGTCGCGCACCGCCGAACAACCGCACCAACAGCGGCCGGCGCAGCGTCCCGCCGCGCAGCCGACGCATGTCGTAGCTGTACTGGCGCACCCGCAGCAACCCGTAGCTCAGCGCCAGCACGTCACCGGCCGCCCCGGAACTGCGGGACAACACCAGGTTTCCGTAGGTCAGCGCCGAACGCAGCACCGCCAGCAGGATCGCTGCCAGCAGCACCAGCGCGGCGATCACCACCGCGGTCTGCCGCGCCCCGAAGTCCTCGGCGGCCTCCAGCCAGGATCGGGTCAGCGGCGAATCCTGCAGCGCCGCCCAGGCGCCGCTCTGATACAGCGCACCCACCGCCGCGCCGATCATCACCAGCCCGGACAGGCTCAGCGGGCTGTAGCGCAACCACGACGGACTCCACCGCGCCAGCACCGTCGCCGGAGCAGCAGCACGCGCCGGTCCGGCAGCGGTCCGCGTCGGTTGCCCGGTGTGCGCCAGCAGGATCGCGCGCAACCGCGGCACCTGGCTGGACTCGACCGCGTTCAGCTCGAACATGGTGTCCCCCGCGCCCTGCTGGCCGGTGCTGACCCGCAGCACCGTCAACCCCAGCAGCCGGTGCAGCAGCCGTGCTTCGGTTTCCACCGAGCGAATCCGGTTGCGCGGCACCGAAAGAACCTTGCGGCCCAGCAGTCCCGACCGCAGCTGCACCCGGCCGGCCTCCGGGTCGGGCTCGATGCGGTAGGTGGTGGTGAACCAGCGTGTCACCCCCACCACGGCGATCACCCAGATCACCGCGATCACCCACACCGAATTGTCGGTGGCCGAACCGAACACCACCACCGCGATCAGCAGCGGTAACTCCCGCAGCGCCTCGTGCAGCGGATGCACCAGCAGCATCCGTGGGCTCAGCCGCTGCCAGGCCGGTTCGGGACTCACGTGGCGTCCTCGGCGCCCAACGCAGCGATGTCGGTCAGTTGCGCCACCACCCGGTCGGCGACCGGCGCGTCCAGCGCCACGATGTGCACCGCCCCCGCCGAGGACGCGGTGGTCACCCGGACGTTGGCCAGCCCGAGCAGCCGATCCAGCGGACCCCGGTAGGTGTCGACGGTCTGCACCCGGGAGATCGGTGCGATCCGGCGCTCCTGCACCAGCCAGCCGGTGCGGGTGTAGACCGCCTGGTCGCTGACGTCCCACCGGTGCACCCGGTAGCGCCACAGCGGCGCGACGACCGCCGACACCAGCA
>CAYNJD010000479.1:0-2311 GCA_964397355.1 uncultured Mycobacterium sp.
TCAACATGTTCGACACCTGGGTGCAGGCCGCCCCGGCCATCCTGGAATTCCTGGGGCGCTGATGTCCTCAGCGGCCGTGGATGTGGACCTCGCAGTTCAGCGACGCCTCCAGAGCGGTGTGGATGCGACTCTCGCCGACGCGCGCCACGTCCGTCTCGGAGAGGGTCACATGGACGATGTCGAGGCCGTCGGCTCCTTGCTTCCGGTCGATGTCGCCCGTCAGCCCGAGGCCGGCCAGTACCCCGTGCACGTCGTCGTCGGTGCCTCGGCTCACGTAGGTGACCACGCCGGACGTTGGCATGGTGTCGAAGGCTTTGGCGCACATCCGCATTCCGATATCGATGATGTCCGTCTCGGCGCCGGTGATCAGCAGCCGGACCTGTCGCCGGCCCACCGGCATGGCCGCAACGTCGGTCTCGACCAGATCGACGCCGGATTGCCCGGCCAGTGCGCGCAGATTGGTCATCCCGGTCTGCAGCTGTTCGGGGTTCAGCTTCCCGGTCGGGTCGACGTCGATGCGCACCACCGCTGTTCTCACGTCCGCGAGCCTAACCAAACGAGGTGGCAATGACGACAACTGCCGCGAACCCGCCTATCACCGTCGCCGCATGGCCGGGCTGCGCACCGCGCCTGCTGTCCGAAAGCGTCGAGACCGGTGCGAGTTACGTGGCAGCGGGTGGCTACCGGGCACTGCCCGACACGGAGGCTTTCCTCGACGAGGTGGAGCGCAGCGGGCTGCGCGGGCGCGGCGGGGCGGCGTTTCCGCTGGCGGTCAAGCTGCGTTCGGTTCGCACGTCGGCGGTCAAACGCGGCCGCGAAGCCGTCATCGTCGCCAACGGCGAGGAGGGCGAACCCGCCTCGATCAAGGACCGCTGGCTGCTGCGCAACCGCCCGCACCTGGTACTCGACGGACTGCGGTTGGCTGCGGCGGCGTCCGCGGCCACCCGTGCCTACGTCTATGTGTCGGATCCGGCGGCGGCCCGCAGCGTCGAGGACGCGCTTGGTGAGCTGAGCACGGAAACCCTTGACGGGCTGACGATCAGCATCTTCACCGTCGACGCGGGTTACGTGGCCGGCGAGGAGACGGCGGCGGTGCGGGCGATCAACGGGGGCCCGGCCAAGCCGACCGACAAGCCGCCGCGCCCTTACCAGAAGGGCGTCGCGCAGCGCCCCACACTGGTCTCCAATGTGGAGACACTGGCGAATCTGCCGTATCTGCTGCAGCACGGCGCGACGGCGTACCGCTCGGCGGGTACCGCAGCCTCGCCGGGCACCTTCCTGGCGACGCTGAGCGGCGGCGGGCGCCCGCCGGTGCTCTACGAGCTGCCGCACGGTGTCGCGGTGTCCGAACTGCTGGAGTTGCACGGGATTCCGGTCGACCAGGTGCGCGGCGCGCTGATGGGCGGCTACTTCGCCGGATTGCTCAACCGCGAGGTGCTCGATGTCACCCTGGATCACGAGACGCTGCGCGCCGGCGGCAGCGGGTTGGGCTGCGGGGCGATGACCGTGCTCACCGACGACTGCCCGGTTGCGGTGGCGGCTTCGGTGCTGTCCTATTTCGGCCGGGAGAACGCCGGACAGTGCGGTTCGTGTTTCAACGGCACGGTGGCGATGGCGGCGGTTGCCGAGGCGCTGCGGGACGGGCTGGCCACCGCCGAGGACGTCGAACGGCTGCAGCGGTGGGCCGGAGTGCTGCCCGGGCGCGGCGCCTGCGGCACGCTCGACGGCGCCACCACCGTGGCGGCGAGCCTGCTGATCCGGTTTCCGGAGTTGGTGGCCGGCCACTTGGCCGGGGCGTGTGATACCTGCCGCGGCGGCGCATTCCGCGCCGAACGGCCCTACGCGATCGAGGAGGTGCCGGCATGAGGATCCGCCTGGATCGCACGATGTGCGACGGCTTCGGTTATTGCGCCAAGCACGCACCGAAGTACTTCTCCCTGGACGACTGGGGGTATGCCTCGCTGACCGGTGACGGCACGGTGGACGAGGGCGACGAGGACGACGTCATGCGTGCGCTGATGGACTGCCCGGTGCACGCCATCATCGAGATCAACGAAGAGGACGACGATTTATGAGCACAGCCGTATGAGCGCCCCCGGGCGTCCGCTGCCGGCGGTCACACCTGAGAACGAATTCTTCTGGACCGCAGGCGCCGACGGTGTACTGCGACTGCAGGAATGCCGCGACTGCGCCGCGTTGATCCATCCGCCGGCGCCGGTATGCCGGTACTGCCGGAGCACCGACATGGGTATCCGAGACGTTTCCGGGCGGGCCACGCTGGCCGGGTTCACGATCAACCACCGGTTCAGCC
>CAYNJD010000480.1:0-2296 GCA_964397355.1 uncultured Mycobacterium sp.
TCCGGCCGCTCCGGCGGGTCGGGTCGACGGTTCACGGGAACCGCCCGAAGCAGCCGTCGATATCGCCGTGCAGTCCGGAACGGAACGCGAGGATCCGGGTGAACCCGGCCGGCACGGTGTGGGCGTCGACATCGCTGGCGGCCACGCCGTTCATCAGCAGACCGGTGACGGCCTCGTCGAGATCGCCGCCGGCCAGCGTCAAACCCGGACCGGACGACAACGTCATCGGCTCGGCCATTCGGCGCTGGGCCACCCCGGTCAGACACGCGGTGCGCAGCGCCGCGGTGGCCGACTCCAGCTTGGCGCCGCGTTCGTGTTGCACCGCAAGCGCATACCGGGACGTGACGGCCGACAGCCCGGTGTTGTCGCCCTGCGGCAGCCCCAGTGACGACTGATCCGTCGGCGCGCTCAGCTGCTGCAGCCCGGGCAGGTCGACCATCACGGCGTTGGACTCCGGACAGTAGGCGACCGGGTCGGGCCGCCGGCCGCCGCAGTCACCGCCGGTGGACAGCGTCGGCGGGCTGGCCGGTGAGAAGATCTGGCCCAGTTGCTCCATCAGCGTCGAGAGCACCTGCTCGTCGATCATCAGGTCGCTCTGCAGCGTGTCCGAATCGAACAGTGAGCGCGGTAGATTCCCGCGGCGCTTGCGGATCTCACCCATGTCGATCTCGGCGCAGACCGCCGCACCGCCGTCGAAGCCGGTCTGGAACGCGCCGACCCGGTCCAGTGCGGTGCCGTGCTCGTCGGCGACCGACACCGGGTTGTCCAGGGTCGAGACCGGGTCGCGGATCACGATCAGCCCGGCCAGCACGTGGTTGAGCCCGTCGCCGGTACTGAGCTGCGCCCGTGGCGAATTGCCCGCGGCCACCCACCGCAGGTACACGCCGGCGAAGCAGTCCGCCTGCTGTTCGCGCACCAGCGTCCGGGTCAGCAGGTTCACGGTGTCGGCCATGTGCTGCAGCGCGTGCCCGTACTCGTGGGCCAGTGTCCCGTTGATCGCCATGTCGCCGAAGTACTTTCGGGCCGTCGGCATGAACTTGGCCCGATCCCAGGCCATGGTGTCCGAGCGCCGGCAGTACATCGCGTTCGGCAGGTCATAGACCTCGCCGCCGCACACCGACGGGGTGCTCGGGTCGGTGGAGTCGTAGGACACCAGCGTCGCCACCGGTTCGAAGCGGCCGGGCAGCGCGTCGGCGTAGTGCTGCGTCCAGAAGTCCTCGATGTCGTCGATGGCCAGCAGCGCCAACCGGTCGATCTGCCCGCCGTCGCTGCCCCGCACCCTGGGGCTCACCGGCGGGACGTCGCCCCGCGGCCCGCTGCGGCCCTCGGTGACGGGCAATCCGCCGACCCGTCCCGGGTCATAGAGCATCGACACCGCATGCCCGGTCACCACCGTCGGGGTGGTGTCGGCGCAGCCCGCCAGCGCCAGCATCACACAGACCGCACCGACCAGCGTTCTGGCGGCAGCGCTGACCGTCGACATCATCACCCGCTGAGGAACGCGACGATCCCACTGGTGACGGCCGCGGCATAGCGCGCCCGGCCGTCGGGGCTCTCCAGCTGCGCCGCGTCGTCGGCGTTGCGCATATTGCCCAGCTCGACCAGCACCGCCGGATATTCGGCCAGGTTCAGCCCGGCCAGATCCGGCCGGCCGTAGAGGCCGTCGGCGCCCAGGTAGCTCGACTCGGGGATGCCGGCGGCGGCCAGCGAGTCCCGGATGGCGCCGGCCAGCCGCACCGCCGGGCCGGCCTGGGCGTCGTTGAGCGGTGGGCTGGAGTAGTTGACGTGAAAGCCGCGGCCCGAGGCCGGCCCGCCGTCGGCGTGGATGGACACGATCGCGTCCGGGTGTGCGGCGTTGGCCGCGGCGGCGCGCGCGTCGATGCACGGGCCGACCGAGCTGTCGTCGGCGCGGGAGAGTTCGGTGTGCACGCCCATCGCGTCGAGGGCCGCCCGGATCCGGTTGGTCACATCCCAGTTCAGGCTGTGCTCGGGGTAGCCGTCGTCGGCGGTGGTCCCGCTGGTCTGGCACGGCTTGGTGCCGCCGCGGCCGTTGGGGACCTGCCGGGCGATCGAGGCGTCGTTGGCGCCGCTGTGCCCGGGGTCCAGAAACACCGTCTTGCCGGCGACGTCGGGGTCCGCCGGCGCAACGGGGGCCCCGAGGCTCGCCGACAGCAAGCAGACAGCCGAGGCGACGCAGATCAAAGTCGCGCGACGCACCGGGAAAGACTAGCAAGCGCGCAGCGGCCGGCCGGGGTGTAATGGATCGATGCAGCTGATGTCACCCACTGATTCGGTT
>CAYNJD010000481.1:0-2290 GCA_964397355.1 uncultured Mycobacterium sp.
TTGGTGGCTGGTTCCCGGCCGCGCCTGGCGCATGGGAACGCGCCGACCGGACAACTCAAGATGAGGAGCTCGCCGTGCCCACCGGGCTACCTTCGCAGACACAGGTGATCGAGCTGCTCGACGCTGAGTTCGCGCGCGCCGGATACGAGATCGAAGACGTCGTCGTCGACGAACACGCGCAGTTGCCGCGGATCACCGTGGTCGCCGACGGCGACACCCCGCTGGACCTGGATACCGCCGCGGCGCTGTCGCGCTCGGCCTCGGCTTTGCTCGACACCCTCGCATTCGACGGCCGGTACGTGCTGGAGGTCAGCTCGCCCGGCGTCGGGCGGCCGCTGACCACCATCAAGCATTTCCGGCGCGCTCACGGCCGCAAGGTCGAGGTGACGCTGACCGACGGCTCCGCCCTGACCGGCCGGGTGGGTGATGTCGACGACGACGTCGTGACGCTGGTGGTGCGCGCCGGGCGGGACTGGAACCGTCGCCGGCTGCCCCTGAACGAGATCAGCAAGGCGGTGGTGCAAGTCGAGTTCTCGCCGCCCAGCGAACGTGAGCTGGCGCTGACGGGACGGTCGGCCCCGGACGCGGGAACGGCGGCGCGAGGATGAACGGCGCCCGCGACGATGCGGTGGAAGCACCCCCGGCCGCGCTCGGGGCGGCTCCCGGGGGACGGCGAGGGAGACGAAGCGACGAGGAGGAGTGGCCTAATGAACATCGACATGGCCGCGCTGCACGCGATCGAGGCTGACAAGGGCATCTCGGTCGACGTGGTGGTCGACACGATCAAATCGGCGTTGCTCACCGCGTACCGGCACACCGAGGGTCATCAGCCCGATGCGGTCATCGACGTCGACCGCAAGACCGGCATGGTGCGGGTGCTGGCCCGCGAGACCGACGCCGACGGCAACCTCATCAGCGAATGGGACGACACCCCCGAGGGCTTCGGCCGTATCGCGGCGACCACCGCCCGCCAGGTGATCCTGCAGCGGTTGCGGGACGCCGAGAACGAGAAGGCCTACGGCGAGTTCTCGGCGCGGGAAGGCGACATCGTCGCCGGCGTCGTCCAGCGCGACGCCCGGGAGAACGCCCGCGGTGTCGTCGTGGTGCGGCTGGGCACCGAAGCCAAGGGATTCGACGGCGTCATCCGGCCCGCCGAGCAGGCGCCCGGCGAAGCATACGAACACGGCGACCGGCTGCGCTGCTATGTGATCGGCGTGACCCGCGGGCTGCGCGAACCGCGCATCGAACTGTCCCGCACCCATCCGAACCTGGTGCGCAAGCTGTTCGCACTGGAGGTGCCCGAGATCGCCGACGGGTCGGTGGAGATCGTCGCGGTAGCCCGGGAAGCCGGTCACCGGTCCAAGATCGCGGTGGCCTCGCAGGTCCCCGGGCTCAACGCCAAGGGCGCCTGTATCGGCCCGATGGGCCAGCGGGTCCGCAACGTGATGAGCGAGCTGGCCGGCGAGAAGATCGACATCATCGACTACGACGAGGATCCGGCGCGCTTCGTCGGCAACGCGTTGTCGCCGGCCAAGGTGGTGTCGGTGACGGTCATCGACCAGGCGGCGCACGCCGCCCGGGTGGTGGTGCCGGACTTCCAGCTCTCGCTGGCCATCGGCAAGGAGGGGCAGAATGCCCGTTTGGCGGCCCGGCTGACCGGCTGGCGCATCGATATCCGCAGCGACACCCCGGAGCCGGCGGCCAACGGTGCCGAGCATGAGGCCGGGCGGGGCGTGGCCCACGAGCACTGAGCGGGGCGCGACCGGGCCCGACTTTGCCGTGGTTCAGGTGATCGTCGGCGTATGGGTAGACTGAGCCGTGATCCAGCGCGAGACTTCGGCCACCGGCTCGCGGACGCACCGCTCCCGACAGGGACCGGTGCGCACGTGTGTCGGATGCCGGAAACGCGAGTTGGCCGTCGAATTGCTTCGGGTGGTCGCTGTGTCAGGGAACGGCAACGGGGCCGTGACCGTTGACCGGGCGGGTAACCGGCCGGGGCGGGGTGCGTGGCTGCATCCCGCGCCGGAGTGCCTGCAAGCGGCGATCCGGCGACAAGCGTTCGCGCGCGCGCTGCGGATCAGCGGTTCCCCGGATGTATCCGGGGTGGAGGAGTACTTCGATCAAAGATCGGCTCACCACCCCGGCGAACAGAACAGGTAGCGAAGAACATGAGCACACCGTGAAGTCCCGATGACTCGCATGATCATGCGTTACGTCTAATACCCGAGGCGCGGCCCACCACCGCTGTCGCCTCATAGACAGGAGATGTAGTGGCAAAGGCCCGCGTACA
>CAYNJD010000482.1:0-2285 GCA_964397355.1 uncultured Mycobacterium sp.
CGGCGGGCATCCCGCGCCGATGCTCAACGCCGCCGGGGACTGGTACGAGATGTCCGGCGGCGGGCACCTGGTGGTCCTCAAGGCGGCCTCGCAGCGCATCCAGCCGCACCTGCTCGTCGATAGCCACAGCGGTTCCCAGAGCCGCTGCGAACGCGATCCGCGGGCCCGCACCAGCGAAGGGCTGGTGCAGGCTTCCGAGCTCTACACTCCGCTGCAGGCCTGGCAGGTGCTGGGCCGGCCGATGGTGGCGGTCAACGCCAACTTCTTCGACGTCCGCGGCCAGCGGGGCGGATCCTGGCGGACCACCAAATGCAGTTCACCGCTGGGTGCCTACGTCGACAACACCCGCGGCAAGGGGCGGGCCAACGTCGCTGTCACCGGCACCGTGCCCTACGCCGGCAAGCAGGGACTGTCGGGCGGCAACGAGCACTGGTCGACGCTGACCACGATGATCCTGCCGACCCGTGGCGCACCGTATGTGTTGTGGCCCCGCGGCGGCCGCGACGGCGGCGACTACGACGCGGCCGGCCCGACGATCACCGGTCTGGTGGAGCGCGGGGACCGGTTCGTCGCGGTGAGCGGGCTGGGGCTGCTGGCGCCGGGCGTCACCGGCCAACTCAACGACGGCGGGCCGAGCGCGGCACGCACCGCCCTGGGCTATTCGCGGGCCAAGGACGAGATGTACATCTTTCAGGGCGGCAGCTACACCCCGGACAACATGCAGGATCTGTTCCGCGGCCTGGGCAGCGACCACGCCATCCTGCTCGACGGCGGTACGTCGTCCGCGGTCGTGCTGCGCCGCGACGCCGGTGGCATGTGGACCGGGGCCGGTGTGCCGCGCGGATCCTGCGACACCGCCCAGGTGCTGTGCGACGCCCACGAACGCGCGCTGCCCAGCTGGCTGGCGTTCAATTAGCGGCTCAGGGCATATCGACCTTGGCGGCCAGCCAGCGGCCGCCCACCTTCTCCATGGTCATCACGATGCGACTGCGGTCGATCTTGGGTTGCGGGGCAGCCTTGTTGCTCACCGACTGGTCGACGAACAGCACCACTTCGACTTTGTTCTTGCTGGCCGACTTGACCGCCGATTCGATGACGGTGCCGTGCGCGGTCGCCTTGTTCTCGATCAGCAGTTGACGGAGTTGCTCGCTGGATGCGGAGTACATGTCTTTGAATTCGCCGGTGGCCCCGTCGAGTACGTCGGCGAAGTTCTGGTCGATCGTGCCGGGGTCCACCCCGGTCAGCACCAAGGTGTACTTCTCCGCCGCGTCGAGTGCCTGCGCGGCGGCCACCTCTCGCTGATGGTGGGCGAACAGCAGCCAGCTCTCGTAGCCCACCACCGCCAGGCCCAGCACCAGCACCGCCACGGCGACCCAGCGTCGGCTGATCCGGCGGACGCCGGCTTTCCCGGGCTCGGGTTCGCCGGCGTCATCACCGGCTTCGTCGTCGTCCCTATCGCCGGTTTCGTCGTCGGTTTCGTCGTCGGCTTCGTCGGACTCGGATTCCTCGGTCACCGCTTCGGGCTCGACGGGCTCGGCGGCCGCTTCGGCGTCGTCGGCCGTCGGCTCGTTCTCACGGTCCGACACGGCTACGACACCCCTCCTGATCCGCGGCACGGACCGGTCCGGCCGCAGCGCACCACGAACCTACCGCAATCCCGCATGGCGGGTGCCTCACGTGCAGGCCCCGGAATTCCGCAGCGCGTTGCCCCATCCGGCGGCGGAATCGATGTGGGGACGAGTGAATCCCGACGGCTGCTTCTTGCGCATGCTGTCGGCGATGCGGGTCAGCTGGAACAGCACCCCGGTCAGCTGTTCGCCGCCGTAGATCGGCGAGTACGGGCCGTAGTTGTCCGGGGTGTTGCGGATCGTCAGCGGCTGCAGCCGCGGCGCGAGGAAACCCGTCGACCGGTCGATGTTGGCCACCACCGCATCCGCCTGCGGTTGCACGTCGGCATAGACGTCGTGGCGGCCCGCGAGGTTGCGGTTGAAGTCGTTGATCTGCCCCATCAGCGGATCGAACTGCGCGTCGAACCACTGGCACGAATCCGACATGCCACCGATCATCTCCGGCGTCACCTGGTAGGTGAAGGTGTTGTACGGCCAGAAGTCCATGTGCGGCGACCAGTCGCTGGGCGCCGGCGTGAATCCCGGCAGCGGCGGCGACTGGTCGGGGTCGGCGGCGGCGGGACCGGGCAGCACCCCGCCGGCCGCCATCGCGCACGCGGCCGCCGCGGCGACCGCACCCGTCCACCTTCGCGGCATCGATTCCCTCCCCGCGCTCGG
>CAYNJD010000483.1:0-2281 GCA_964397355.1 uncultured Mycobacterium sp.
CGCTGCGGTCGGATGGTCGCCGGGGGTTAGTCTTACGCCATGGCCGTCGATTCGCGGACACCGGTGCTTATCGGCTACGGCCAGGTCAACCACACCGACGATCACGACCCGGTCGAACCCGTCGATCTGATGGCGGTGGCGGCGCGCCGCGCCGCCGACGATCGGGTGCTGCGCGACGTCGACTCGATCCGGGTGGTGAATCTGTTCTCGGCGCGTTACCGCGACCCCGGCGCGCTGCTCGCGCAGCGGATCGGCGCCGACCGTCCCGCCACCCGCTACAGCCCGGTGGGCGGCAATGTGCCGCAGTCCCTGGTGAATCGGGCCTGCCTGGACATCCGGGACGGCCGCGCCGGGGTGGTGCTGCTCGCCGGCGGTGAGATGTGGCGCACCCGAACCCGGCTGCGCGCCGCGGGCGGCAAACTGGCCTGGACCCGCCAGGACGACACCGTCCCGATCGCCGACTGCGAGGGCGAGGACGTGCCGCTGTCGGGGCCGGCCGAGGAACGCATCGGACTGGACCGGCCCGCCTACGTCTACCCGCTGTTCGAGCAGGCGCTGCGGATCGCCGCCGGGGAGACCGCCGACGGCCATCGCCGGCGCATCGGCGAGCTGTGGTCGCGATTCAACGCGGTCGCCGTCGACAACCCGCACGCCTGGATGCGCCAACCCGTTGGCGCCGAGGAGATCTGGCAGCCGGGACCGGCGAACCGGATGATCAGCTGGCCCTACACCAAGTTGATGAACTCCAACAATATGGTCGATCAGGCCGCGGCGCTGGTCCTGACCTCGGTGCGGGCCGCGACCGAGCTGCGGATCCCCTCGGAGCGCTGGGTATTTCCGCAGGCCGGTGCCGACGCCCACGACACTTTCACGATCGCATCCCGAGCCGAACTGCACCGCTCACCGGCTATTCGGATCGCGGGGGCGCGCACCTTGCAGTTGGCCGGCGCCGCAGATATCGGCGCGATCGACTACGTCGACCTGTACTCGTGTTTTCCCTCGGCGGTTCAGGTCGCCGCAGCCGAACTCGGGCTGCCCACCGATGATCCCGCCCAGCCGCTGACCGTGACCGGCGGGCTGACCTTCGCCGGCGGACCCTGGAGCAACTACGTGATGCACTCGATTGCCACACTGGCCGAACTGCTGGTCGCCAACCCCGGCCGGCGCGGCCTGATCACCGCCAACGGCGGCTACCTGACCAAGCACAGCTTCGGGGTGTACGGAACCGAGCCGCCGGCTTCGGGATTCCGTTGGGAGGATGTTCAATCCGCGGTGGACGCGCAAGCCACCCGGCCGACGGTGCCGCAGTGGCAGGGGACCGGCGCGGTGGAATCGTGGACGACCCCGTTCGACCGGGACGGCCGCCCGCAGCAGGTGTTCCTGGCGGTCCGCACCCCGGAGGGCTCACGGACGCTGGCGGTGATCCGTGATCCGGCCACCGCCGAATCGAGCGTGTGCGAAGACATCGCCGGAGCCGCGGTCGACGTGCACGACGACGGCACCGCGACACTGCGGTAGCCGCTCAGCCCGACAGGCCGCCCAGCGGCGCCTGCGGATCCGCCAGCCGGTCGGGGTCCACCGGTGCCCGCGAGGCGATCAATGCCTTGATGTCGTCAAGGCCCTCCCAGATGTTGACGTTCATCCCGGCCAGCACCCGGTTGTCCTCATCGAGCCAGAAGCTGGTGTACTCCCGGCCGGCGGTGTCGCCGCGGAACACCACACGCGAGTATCGGGGGGCGTGGCCGACGTATTCCATTCCGAGGTCATACTGGTCGGTGAAAAAATAAGGCAAGTCAGCGTATTCGCCTGCCTCGCCGAGCATGCCGGCCGCCGCGACCGCCGGTTGCTTGAGTGCGTTCGCCCAGTGTTCGGTTCGGATTCGGGTGTCCAACAACGGATGTTGAGCCGCCGCGATGTCGCCGACGGCGTAGATGTCGGGGTCACTGCTGCGCAGGCCCGCGTCCACCAGGACACCGCCGTCACCGGTGGAAAGGCCGGCCTGCTGGGCCAGTTCGATGTTGGGCTGGGCGCCGACGGCGACCAGCACCGCGCCGGCCTCTATCTGGGAACCGTCGCCCAGCCGCAGACCGGTGGCGACACCGTCGGCGGTGGTGATCTCCTCGACGGCCGACCCCAGCCGCAGGTCAACACCGTGCTCGCGGTGCAGGTCGGCGAAGACCGCGCCGTTCTCCGCACCGAGGCTGGCCAGCAGCGGCAGGGCAGCGGTCTCCACCACCGTGACGTCCACGTCGCGCTGGCGTGCGCCGGCGGCCACCTCCAT
>CAYNJD010000484.1:0-2255 GCA_964397355.1 uncultured Mycobacterium sp.
GGTTGGTTCCCGCCTCGTCGGCCAGCAGCAGCGCGGTGCCGACCTGGGCGGCCACCGCACCGCGTCCGATCACCCCGGCCACGTCGGCCGCGGTCCCCAGGCCGCCCGCCGCCACCAGCGGGACATCGCCGTGGGCGTGGCCGATCTCGGCGAGCAGGTCCGCCAGGGGCTCGCTGCCCGGCCGCACATCGGGCGCGAAGGTGCCGCGGTGGCCGCCGGCGTCGGGGCCCTGCACCACCAGCGCCTCGGCACCGTGCCCCAGCGCGATGCCGGCCTCATAGGCCGACGTCACGGTGACCACGGTGAGGATCCGCAGCGAGCGCAGCCGCTCCAGGTCCTCCGGCTGTGGCGTCCCGAATGTGAACGACACCACCGTCGGGCGCAGGTCGGCGATCACCTCGAACTTCTCCGGCCAGCAGTCGTCGTCGCCGAAGCGGGGCAGGCCGAGTTCGACGCCGTAGTGATCGGCCAGCGGCGCCAGCAGGTCGGCATACGCGTCGAGCAGCACCAGGTCGGCGTCGCTGGGTTGCGGCACAAACAGATTGGCCCCGATCGGGCCACTGGTGGCGGCACGCGCGGCGGTGATGTCGTCGGCCAGTTGCTGCGGGGTGCGGTAGCCGCCGGCGACGAATCCCAGACCGCCCGCCTGCGACACCGCGGCCGCCAACGCCGGTGTGCTGGGACCGCCGGCCATCGGCGCGCCGACCAGCGGTACCGCGAGTTCGGAGAAGCTGAAAGCCATCCCTCTACCCTGCCATCGACCGCAATCGGCGGGGAAGCGCCCCTTTCGACCGGTAGGGACCGAGAACCGCGACGCCGTAGGGCCCGCGCAACAGCCGGCGGGCCACCGCGTTGACCTCCTCGACGGTGACCGCGGACAGTTCGGCCAGTGTGCGGGCGATGGGACGGTGCCGGCCGTAGTTCAGTTCGGTGCGGCCCAACCGGTTCATCCGGGAACCGGAATCCTCCAGCCCGAGCACCAATCCACCCCGTAGCGACCCCTTGGCGATCCGGCACTCCTCAGCGGTGATCCCGTCGCGCGCCACCGAGTCGAGCACTTCGGCGGTCACGGCCGCCACCTCGGCGAACCGCTCCGGCTGGCAGGCGGTGTAGATCGACAGTGCGCCGACGTCGGCGAAGGTGTCCACCGACGAGTAGATCGAGTACGCCAGCCCGCGGGACTCCCGAACCTGTTGGAACAGCCGGGAACTCAGTCCGCCGCCCAGGGCGGTGTTCAGCACCGCCAGCGCCTGGCGGTGCGGCCAGTTGCGGCCCGGGGCGCGCACGCCCAGCGACATGTGGGTCTGATCGGCATCACGGTTGACCACCGTCAGCCCCGGAGCACCCGGGACCCGGGCGGCGCCGCGCCGGGGCGCGGCGGGCCGCCGGCCGCGAATCAGCCGATGCCCGAAGTGTTCGGCCACCAGCGCCACCACCGTGTCGTGGTCGACGTTGCCGGCCACCGCCACCACCATGCGCTCCGGGGTGTAGCGGCGCTGGTGAAACGAGCGCAGTTGGGCGCGGGTCATCGCCGACACCGACTCGACGTTGCCGATCACCGGCCGCCCGATCGGGTGGTCGCCGAACAGCGTCGAGGCGAACACGTCCCCCAGCGCGTCCTCGGGGTCGTCGTCACGCATCGCGAGTTCCTCGAGCACCACATCGCGCTCGAGGTCGACGTCGGCCACCGTGCACGACCCGTTGAGCACCACGTCGCTCACCAGCGCGACGGCCATCTCCAGATCGGTGTCCAGGACATGGGCGTAGTAGCAGGTGTACTCCTTGCCGGTGAAGGCGTTCAGCTCACCGCCGACGGCGTCCATCGCCTGTGCGATGTCGGCCGCGGTACGGGTCGGGGTGGCCTTGAACAGCAGGTGTTCCAGGAAGTGCGCCGCCCCGGCCACCGTGGCACCCTCGTCACGCGACCCGACGCCGACCCAGACTCCCACCGACGCCGAACGGACCGCCGGGAGGTACTCGGTGACCACCCGCAGCCCACCCGCCAGGGTGGTGCGTCGCAGTGTGGCGCGGGCGATGTCAGCTCTCGACTGCCGCGGCATCGGCAGGCTCGGCGGACCCCTCTTTGGTCGCGTCCGCTGCGTCGTCTACGGGCACCAGCGAGATCTTGCCGCGATTGTCGATGTCGGCGATCTCCACCCGGACTTTGTCACCCACCTTGACGACGTCTTCGACCTTGGCGACGCGCTTGCCCTTGCCGAGCTTGGAGATGTGCACCAGCCCGTCGCGGCCCGGCA
>CAYNJD010000485.1:0-2245 GCA_964397355.1 uncultured Mycobacterium sp.
TCTGCGGACTCAACGCCCCCAACACCCGCGGATTGGCCTCGACATCGGCGGCCTCTTGCATCCGGTTGGCCTGGGCGTGCTGCGCGGGCACCATCGCCGACACCGCACCGTGGTAGGACTGCGCGGCCGCCGTCACGATCGGGGCGCGTTCTTCCAACCATGCCGCCAGCGCCGCCAACGCGGCATTGACCCCGCTGTGAGCGGTGCGACTGCCGGTGGCACCGGCCCCCGACCACGCGGTGCCATAAGTGCCGGCGGCATTGGCCTGCGAGGCCGACGCCAGCGCCTGCAAACCCGCGGCCTGGGCGCTGAGTTCTTGCGCGTGGGCCATCGTCGACGCCGAACCCGGCCCCGAGTCCAACACCGTGTGATTGGCCTCCGGGCTCTGCGCCGGCCAGAAATGCACCATCGCACGCCCCTCCCCGCACGCACACCAACCCAATGGAGGCTACTTGATACGGTTCCACGGCTCGCGATTTCCGCTGCAAGGTACTGATGCGCTAGCCTGACCGGGCGTCACGGCGAGGGCGGCCCGTTTCGGCCGCCGTTATCGGCGAGGACATCACTGGTGGTTGTCGCGAGCTGGCCGTGCCTCATGCAGGTAGCAACCACAGGAGTATCGATGGCCAAGAACCCGACCACCAACCAGCTCGCCGTTTCGGTGCGTTCTGAGACCGGCAAGGGCGCCTCCCGCCGGGCCCGCCGCGAAGGCAAGATCCCCGCGGTGCTCTACGGCCACGGCACCGACCCGCAGCACCTCGAGCTGCCCGCCCACGACTACGCCGCCGTGCTGCGGCACTCCGGCACCAACGCGGTGCTCACCCTCGACATCGAGGGCAAAGAACAGCTGGCGCTGACCAAGGCCCTGGACATCCACCCGATCCGTCGCACCATCCAGCACGCCGACCTACTGGTGGTCAAGCGCGGCGAGAAGGTCATCGTCGAGGTCAACGTCGTCATCGAGGGCGAACCGTTCCCCGGCACCCTGGTCACGCAGGACGCCACCACCGTGGAGATCGAGGCCGAAGCACTGTCGATCCCCGAGCAGCTGACCGTCTCCATCGAGGGCGCCGAGGCCGGCACCCAGGTCACCGCCGGCGACCTGGAGCTGCCCGCGGGCGTGACGCTGATCTCGGACCCGGAGTGGCTGCTGGTCAACGTGGTCGAGCCGCGTGCCGAAGAGGAGCCCGAGGCCGAAGAGGCGGGCGAGGAAGCCGCCGAGGAGGCCGCCGAGGCCGCGGCCCCCGAGGCCGAGTAGGCCGAGCACGGCGTGGCCGAGTCACCGCCGATACTGGTGGTCGGCCTGGGCAACCCGGGGCCGAACTACGCCCGCACCCGCCACAACGTGGGCTTCATGGTCGTCGACCTGCTCGCCGAGCGGATCGGGTCGGCGTTCAAGCTGCACAAGAAGTCCGGCGCCGACGTGGCCACCGGACGGCTGCGGGGACACCCCGTGGTGCTGGCCCGGCCGCGCTGCTACATGAACGAGTCCGGTCGCCAGGTGGGGCCGCTGGCCAGGTTCTACTCGGTGCCGCCGGGCGGCATGGTGGTCATCCACGACGATCTCGACCTGGACTTCGGCCGCATCCGGCTCAAGTGCGGCGGCGGCGAGGGCGGCCACAACGGGCTGCGGTCCATCGCAACGGTGTTGGGCAGCAAGGACTTTCAGCGGGTCCGTTTCGGTATCGGCCGGCCGCCGGGGCGCCAGGATCCGGCGGCGTTCGTGCTGCAGGCGTTCGGCGTCCGCGAACGCGACGAGGTCCCGGTGATCTGCGAGCAGGCCGCCGACGCCACCGAGTTGCTGATCGAGTTGGGCCTGGAGCCCGCGCAGAACGTCGTGCACGCCTGGGGCTCGTAGCCGAGCCGGAATTCGGCGACGTGTTCGCGGTGTGTCACGTCGCCCGATTCCACCTCGCGAGAAAGAACTACGTGACCAGCGCGACGGAGTTGGCGCGGCGCAGCTTGCCCGACGGGGTCTTGGGGATGGTCCCGGGCCCGAGCACCACCACGTTGCGGGGACGCACGTCGACCTCGGTGACCACCTCGTGGGCCACGTCGTGTTCGATACGGCGCACCTCGGCGGGGTCCTCCCAGGCATTGGACTCCACCGCGACGGCGAAGGTCTCGCGCGAGTGCCCGGCGTCCAGGCGCACCGCCACCGCGCAGCCCGGCCGCACCCCCTCGACCCGTCCGGCGGCCCGCTCGATGTCGGTCGGGTAGATGTTGCGGCCACCCATGATGATGA
>CAYNJD010000486.1:0-2245 GCA_964397355.1 uncultured Mycobacterium sp.
GGGCCAGCTGCGGCTGGTGGATTCGCCGCTGCAGGTGACGATGTGGGTGTCACGGTTGCGGGCGGTGGACTTCACCATCGGCTATGAGGTGCGTTCGGTCAGCGCCGCACCGGATTCCAAGCCGGCGGTGATCGCCGAAACCCAGTTGGCCGCGTTCAGCATCGACGAGCAGAAGCTGGTGCGGCTGTCGGAGGAACACCGGGGGTACCTGCAGCGGTTTGTACGCTGAGCCATCAGCCGTCGGTCAGCATGGCGTCCAACAGTCGGTGCACCACCGTGCTCACCTCGGCGCGCGTCTGATCGGGGTCCTCGGCTGTCGCGATCACCATCGCGGCCTCGTCGAGTGCGCCGATGAGAACGTGCGCAAGCGCGCGGACCGGCTGCTGGGGGAGCTGCCCCGCCTTCATCGCCTCGCTGAGCAGTTGCTCGGTCATGCCCAGGCTGTACCGCTGCGCCACATCGCGAAAGCCGTCCCAGCCCAAGACATTCGGCGCATCGAGCAGGATGAGTTGGCGCACCTCCGGATCGTTGGCCACCACCAGCCAGCCATCGGCCGCCGACCGCAGCGCGGCGGCCGGGGTGCTCGCCGCGGAGGCGGCGACGGCTTCGGCAAGCCGCGCCATGACGTCTGCTTCCACAGCCTCCACGACGGCACGGAACAACGCTGCCTTGTCCGGGAACTGGTGATACATCGCGCCGCGGGTCACGCCGGCGGCCTCGGCGATCTCCGGAGTGCCGACCGCGGCGAAGCCGCGCGCGCCCCACAGTTCGCGGGCCGCGCTGGTCAGCGCCGCGCGGGTGGCAGCCGAGCGCTCCGCCTGCGTTCGGCGCTTGCTTTCCGTACAGGCTGTCGGTAAGTTATCGGCAGGTTGCACGTAACTATGTTAGGAGCATCCAATGCCCACCGTTGACATTGACGCCGGAACAATCCACTACGACACCGCGGGACCGCCGGCCGGCCGGCCGGTGCTGTTCGTCCACGGCTACGCCATGGGCTCCTCGCTGTGGGGGCCGTTGAGCGAACGGCTGGCCGCGCGAAACCTTCGCTGCATCGCCCCGACCTGGCCGCTGGGAGCGCATCCGACGGCGTTGCGGGCCGGAGCCGACCGCACGCTGCCGGGGATCGCCGCGATGGTCGACGCGCTGATGGGTGCCATGGACCTCGAAGACGTGGTGCTGATCGGCAACGACACCGGGGGGGTGGTCAGCCAGCTGGTCGCGATCAACCACCCGGACCGCCTCGGAGCGCTGATTCTCACCAGCTGCGATGCTTTCGAGCATTTCCCACCGCCCATCCTCAAGCCTTTCATGCTGGCCGCCAAGACGCCCATCACCTTTCGCGCCGCGCTGCAGCCGATGCGGCTGCGTATCTTCCGTAACCGCGGCTTCGGGGCGCTGTCGCACAACGACATCGACCACCTGGTCGCCGAGTGGGTCAAGCCGGGGCTGCGTGACGCGGCGATCGCCGAGGATCTACGCCACCTCACCAAGTCGCTGCATCAGCAGCTCACCCTGGATGCGGGAGCACGGCTTGACGAGTTCGCCAAACCGGCCCTGGTCGCCTGGTCGGCCGATGACCTGTTCTTCCCGGTCGAGGACGGCAGGCGACTCGCCGACGCACTGCCCAACGCCCGCTTCGAACTCGTCGAAGGCGCCCGCACCTTCTCCATGATCGACCAACCGGGCCGACTGGCTGATCTGGTGGCCGATTTCGCCGGCGCCAGGAGCGGACCCGGAAGCGCGGGTCGTCGGTAGCCATCCCGCCGGCTAAACCAGCCACGCCGCGGTGTTCGGCGGCAGTCCGCCTTCGGCCACCGGCCCGCTGGCCAGGACGATCCTTCCCTCCGGCAGTGCCGCCGGCCGCTGGCCGGTGTTGAGCGCGCACATCAGCCTGCCACGCCGGAACAGCAAAACACCGTCCGACGCCGGCAGCCACTCGAGTCCGTCATCGAATCCTGTTCGGGCCCCACGTATTTCGATGGCGCTCCGGTACAGTGACAACGTCGAGTGCCCGTCGTCGAGCTGGCGCTGCACGGTCAGCGACGCCCACGCCGGCGGCATCGGCAGCCAGCTGTCTGCGGACTCGGAGAACCCGAACGCCGGCGCGTCACCCGACCACGGCAGCGGCACCCGGCAGCCGTCGCGGCCGCGCTCGGTGTGAGCGGAACGCTCCCACACCGGATCCTGCAACACCGAATCCGGCAGTTCGACCTCGGGCAGCCCCAGCTCCTGGCCGTTGTAGACG
>CAYNJD010000487.1:0-2234 GCA_964397355.1 uncultured Mycobacterium sp.
GCCATCCCGTGCGGACCCGATCTGGACGCCATCGTCGACGCGGTGAGCGCCTACCGGCAGGCCGGGTTCACCGACATCGCGCTCATCCAGATCGGCGGCGAGTCGCAGGAGGCGTTCCTCAAGGAGGCCGCCGAGCCGCTGCTGGCGGCGCTGCGCCGCGCCGGGTGAGGGTTTCGGTTCGCGCCGTCGCGGGTACTAGCCGGCTATGAGTGACACCGAGAACCCGATCGATCAGGCGCGGACCACCCGGCCTCGGGCCGGGATGGTGTTCAAGGACCGCCGCGAGCTGCCGGGCCTGGCGTTGTTGCTGCTGGCGGCGCTGGCACTGGTGGGCTTCATGAGCTCGGCGGCGCAGCGCGATTCCGGCTGGTCGCTGGGCTTCGGGATCACCGTCGTGGTGTTGGCGATCGCCGGCGTGGGCTGGCTGTTCGTCGGGCGGAACCGCAGCAAATCACGCGCCGGCCACCACCGGCGGCAGAGCTGACATAGCGACGGCGGACCGGGACACCGTGCGGGTCCCGGTCCGTCGGCTGCGCGCTACTTGATCTCGCAGAGCACGGTGCCCTGGGTGATGGCCGCCCCGGCCTCGGCCGCCAGGCCGGTGATGGTGCCGTCCTTGTGGGCGGTGACCGGGTTCTCCATCTTCATCGCCTCCAGGACTACCACCAGGTCACCGGCGGAGACCTCCTGGCCCTCCTCGACGGCGACCTTCACCACGGTGCCCTGCATGGGTGCGGTCACCGCGTCACCGGAGGCGGCGGCGCCGCCGTGTCCGCCGCGCTTGCGGGCCTTGGGCTTTTTCCTGATGGCCGCGCCGGCACCCGTGGCAGCGCCACCGCCGCCGAGTGCCAGATCGCCCGGCAACGACACCTCCAGCCGGCGCCCGCCGACCTCCACGACCACCTTCTGCCGCGGCTGCGCGTCCTCCTCATCAAGCGGCTCACCGCCGGTGAAGGGTTCGATGGTGTTCTCGAACTCGGTCTCGATCCAGCGGGTGTGCACCGAGAAGCCGTTCTCGTCGCCGACGAACGCCGGGTCGCGCACCACCACCCGGTCGAACGGGATGACCGTGGCCAGCCCCTCGACGTGGAACTCGTCGAGGGCGCGCCGGGCGCGCTCCAGCGCCTCGGTACGGTTCGCGCCGGTGACGATCAGCTTGGCCAGCATCGAGTCGAACTGGCCGCCGATCACCGAGCCGGTCTCCACGCCGGAGTCCATCCGGATGCCGGGGCCCGTCGGTGCCTCGAAGCGGGTGACCGGACCGGGAGCCGGCAGGAAGCCGCGACCGGCGTCCTCGCCGTTGATCCGGAACTCGATGGAGTGGCCGCGGGGCTCCGGGTCCTCGGTGAGGTCCAGCGTCTCGCCGTTGGCGATGCGGAACTGCTCACGCACCAGGTCGATCCCGGAGGTCTCCTCGGTGACCGGGTGCTCCACCTGCAGCCGGGTGTTGACCTCCAGGAACGAGATCAGCCCGTCCTGGCCGACCAGGTACTCCACGGTGCCGGCGCCGTAGTAGCCGGCCTCCTTGCAGATCCGCTTGGCGGATTCGTGGATCTCGCTGCGCTGCGCGTCGGTGAGGAACGGCGCGGGGGCCTCCTCGACGAGTTTCTGGAACCGGCGCTGCAGCGAGCAGTCGCGGGTGCCGGCCACCACGACGTTGCCGTGCTGGTCGGCGATGACCTGAGCCTCGACGTGGCGGGGCTTGTCCAGGTAGCGCTCGACGAAGCACTCGCCGCGACCGAAGGCCGCGACCGCCTCTCGGGTGGCCGACTCGAACAGCTCGGGGATCTCCTCGATGGTGCGGGCCACCTTCATGCCGCGACCGCCGCCGCCGAACGCGGCCTTGATCGCGACCGGCACGCCGTGCTCCTTGGCGAACGCCACCACCTCGTCGGCGTCGGCGACCGGGTCCGGGGTACCGGGCACCAGCGGGGCCTTCGCGCGGGCGGCGATGTGACGGGCGGTCACCTTGTCGCCGAGGTCGCGGATAGCCTGCGGGCTCGGCCCGATCCAGATCAGGCCGGCGTCGATGACCGCCTGGGCGAAGTCGGCGTTCTCGGACAGGAAGCCGTAGCCGGGGTGGATCGCGTTGGCACCCGACTGGGCCGCGGCGTCGAGGATCTTCTCGAATACCAGATAGGACTCGGCCGACGTCTGCCCGCCCAGCGCGAACGCCTCGTCGGCCAGCCGGACGTGCGGCGCGTCGGCGTCGGGCTCGGCGTACACGGCCACGC
>CAYNJD010000488.1:0-2232 GCA_964397355.1 uncultured Mycobacterium sp.
CCGCCGTTGACGTTGAGCTTCTCGTCCGGGATGCCCAAGTCCTTCTGGAACTTCAGCACCACCGAGGCGAACGCCTCGTTGATCTCGACCAGGTCGATGTCGTCGATGGTCAGGCCGGAGCGCTCCAGCACCCGGCGGGTGGCCGGGGTCGGGCCGGTCAGCATGATGACCGGGTCGGCACCGCTGGTGGCCGCGGCCACGATGCGGGCCCGCGGGGTCAGCCCCTGCTCCTTGCCGGCCTTCTCACTGCCGACCAGCACCAGCGCGGCACCGTCGACGATGCCGGAGCTGTTGCCGCCGGTGTGGACGTGGTTGATCTTCTCGACGTCGTGGTACTTCTGCAGCGCCACGTCGTCGAAGCCGCCCATCGCGCCGACGCCGTCGAACGCGGTCTTGAGCTTGCCCAGGCCCTCCATGGTGGTGTCGGGCCGCATGTGCTCATCGTGGTCGAGGATCACCAGGCCGTTGCGGTCGCGGACCGGCACCACGGACTTGGCGAAGTAGCCGCCCGACCATGCCGCGGCGGCCAGCTGCTGGCTGCGCAGCGCGTAGGCGTCGATGTCTTCGCGGGAGAAGCCCTCGATGGTGGCGATCAGGTCGGCGCCGATGCCCTGCGGCACGAAACCGATCTCGTAGTTGGTGTCGGGGTCGCCGGCCCAGGCGCCGCCGTCGGAGCCCATCGGCACCCGGCTCATCGACTCCACACCGCCGGCGAGCACCAGGTCGTCGAAGCCAGCCTTGACCTTGGCGGCGGCGGTGTTGATGGCCTCCAGGCCGGAGGCGCAGAACCGGTTGAGCTGCACGCCACCGGTGGTCTCGGGCATGCCGGCTGCCAGCATCGCGGTGCGCGGAATGCAGCCGCCCTGGTCGCCGACCGGCGACACCACGCCGAACACGGCGTCGCTGATCTGGTTGACGTCCAGGTCGGGGTAGCGCGAGCGCAGTTCGTCGACCAGGCCGACCGCCAGGCTGACCGGCTTGACCTCGTTCAGCGACCCGTTGCGCTGCTTGCCGCGCGGGGTGCGAATGGCCTCGTAGATGAAGGCTTCTTCGGACATGGCTGGAGTTCCTCTTCAGTATTCGGTGTTCGATGCGGACTATTCGATTCCGTCTGGCTGGGAGCGTAGTCCCCTGGTTGTCACCCTAACAGGGTGGCCTATCAACCGGATGGTTGGTCCTAGTGTCGGCCTCCCCCGCCCCACCGGCACGCCCGCTGCGGGGCTCGCCTTAGGCTCGGCTCCCATGACTGACGCCCCCGCCGAACTGTCCCCGACATGGCAGCAGCGCTTCGCGTTCTTCGACGCCCACGGGTTGCCGTCGTCGTCACCGGAGGCGCGGGACGCGATTCGGGCACTGCCGTGGCGCGCGCGGCTGCGCATCAACACGAACTTCTTGGCGTTCCTGTTCTTCCCGTTCTATTTCTTCGTCAAGGGCATGTGGCGCAAAGGCCTGGTCTGGGCCGCGGTGGCGGCAACCCTCGCTGCTTTCGGCGTGGCGCTCGACGTCAGCGACCAGATCGCGCGGGCGATCGGCATCGGGCTCGCCGGCGGCGCCATGGCCACCGCCAACTACGCCTACTACCTTCACGCCGTGAAGGGCAGCCGGTCCTGGAACGTCCTGGAGGGGTTCGGCCGGCGTTCGGCGAGCTGAGGCGGCGCGGCTCCTAAGCTGGCCGGTTATGACGGTGTCGCGGTTACGGCCCTATGCCACCACGATCTTCGCCGAGATGTCGGCGCTGGCCGCGCGGATCGGCGCGGTCAACCTCGGCCAGGGCTTCCCCGACGAGGACGGGCCGGCTGCCATGCTGGACGCCGCCCGCGCCGCGATCGCCGACGGCGTCAACCAGTACCCGCCCGGCCTGGGCATTCCCGCGCTGCGGCAGGCCGTCGCCGCGCAGCGCGCCCGTCACTTCGGGATCGACTACGACCCCGACACCGAGGTGCTGGTGACGGTCGGCGCCACCGAGGCCATCGCCGCGGCGGTGCTCGGTCTGGTCGAGCCCGGCTCCGAGGTGGTGCTGCTCGAGCCGTTCTACGACTCCTATTCGCCGGTGGTCGCGATGGCCGGTGCGCGACGGGTCAGCGTGCCGCTGGTTCCCGATGGCCGCGGCTTCGCATTGGACATCGACGGGTTGCGCCGGGCCATCACGCCGGCGACCCGGGCACTGATCGTCAACTCGCCGCACAACCCGACCGGCACGGTGTTCACCGAGGCCGAGCTGGCGGCGATAGC
>CAYNJD010000489.1:0-2219 GCA_964397355.1 uncultured Mycobacterium sp.
ACTCCTTGGGCAGGTACTTGGTCAGCGCCTCCGGCGGCTCGTAGAGGTGGTTGTCGGCGTCGAACAACGGGAACGGGATCTCGACGCGATGTGACAGTTGACCCATGAAATGCTCCTTTTCGGCTCGTGAGAATCATATTCTCACAATGGTGTCGGTGCAACCTCGCTGGCAAGGCCCTGCCGCACCCGGTACTTCTGCACCTTGCCGCTGGCGGTGCGCGGGAAATCCTCGACCACGTGCAGTTCCTCGGGCCACTTCTGCCGCGCCACGCCCATCCGCTCGAAGTGGGCCCGCAGTTCCGGCATCGTCGGCGACGCGAAGCCGGGTTTGAGCCGGACCACCGCGGCCGCCCGCTCCCCGAGCCGCGCGTCGGGCGCCGCGACCACCACCGCCTCGGCGACGGCCGGCATCGCCAACAACACCTCTTCGACCTCCACGGCGCTGATGTTCTCGCCGCCGCGGATGATCACATCGGCCTTGCGGTCGGTGATGGTCAGATACCCCTCGGCGTCCAGCACGCCGACGTCGCCGGTGTGGTACCAGCCCTCGGCGTCGAACGCCGCCTCGGTCAGGGCATCGTCGGTGTAGCCCAGGCACAGGTCGGGTCCCCGACTCAATATCTCCCCGTCAGGGGCCAACCGGATCTCCACGCCGGGCCGCGCGTCACCGTCGGTGAACAGCCGCTTGTCCTCCGGAGCGCTGGAGGTCGAGCCGGTGATCGACGGGTGCTCGGTGCTGCCGTAGGAGCGGTAGACGTAGATGCCGAGGTCGGCAAGCCGGCGGGTGACCGCCGCGGGCACTGTCGCCCCGCCGAGCCCGACATTGGGGATGTGCTTGAGATGCTCGGTCGCAAAGCCCGGATGATCGAGCAGGCTGGTGACGAAGTACGGCGGTCCGCCACCGATCGACACCCCCTGACTGGTCATCAGCTCCAGCACCTGGCCGGGATCCCAGGTGTCGGCGAGGTCGATCGGAGCGCTCTCCAGCACCGGGATCAAGAAAGCGCCGAGCATCCCGATGAAGTGCCCGACCGGGGTTGCGGTCAGTTGCCGACCGCGATCCTTGGGGTAGTTATCGAGCAGCTGGCGCGTCTCGAAGCACAGTGTCTGGTGACTGTGTATGACGCCCTTGGGGTCTCGGGTGGTGCCGGACGTGAACGCGATGAGTGCCGGTGCACCGGGGTCGGTGGCCAGGATCCCGGCCATCGGTTCGGCGGCGAGCAACTCATCGAAGTCCTGGCCCACCACGCTCGCCGGTCTCCCGCCCACCACGCTCGCCGGTCTCCCGCCCACCACCCCGACGATCGGGATGTCGCCGGCGAGCTCCGGCCGAAAGCTCATCCGCCCGAACTTCTCGGCGGTGATGAACACCCGGGGCTTGCTGGCGGCCAGGATGTAGCCCAGCTCCTTGGGGCCGTAGAAGTGCACGACCGGCACCACGACCGCCCCCAGGAACGCCGCCGCCCAGAAGGTCGCGGCGGCCTCCATCCAGTTGGGCAGCTGGAACGCCACGACATCGCCGGGCCCGACGCCGCGGGCCCGCAGCCCGGCCGCCAGCCGGCGGGCGGTCAGCTCCACCTCGCCGAACGTGCCGACCCATGGGCGTACCGCGGAGTGCACCTCGAAGTGGTTGCCGGCCCCGCGGGACAGACCGTGACCGAGCAGGTCCCCGAGGGTCTCCCGGGTCCACCACCCGTTGGCTTCGTAGCGACGCACCAGATCGTCGGGAATCTTTCGCATGTTCCCCGCGATGTTATTCTCCTGATCCGAGAATGCCAATATCCTCATTGGAGAGTCATGGTTGATGTCGAGCTGGATGAAGGATTGGCGGTCATCACGATCGATCGTCCCCAGGCGCGCAACGCGATCGCCCCGGAGACGATGGATCAGCTCGATCGTGCTCTTGATGCGGTAGCCGCGGCACGAGCACTGGTCATCACCGGCGGCGGCGATCGAGCCTTCGTCTCCGGTGGCGATCTCAAGCAACTCGCCGCCATCCGCACCGAGGAGGACGCGCAGGCCATGGCCTGGCGGATGCGGTTACTGTGCGACCGCATCGCCGCGTTCCCCGCGCCGGTGATCGCGGCATTGAACGGCCACGCGCTGGGCGGCGGCGCCGAGGTCGCCGTGGCCGCCGACATCCGGATCGCCGCCGCCGACATCAAGATCGCGTTCAATCAGGTGTCGCTGGCGATCATGCCGGCCTGGGGCGGCGCCGA
>CAYNJD010000490.1:0-2212 GCA_964397355.1 uncultured Mycobacterium sp.
GCCGGACGCACCGACAACGCCCTGGACAACCTGGTCGGGTTCTTCGTCAACGTGGTGGTGCTGCGAAACCGGCTGGCGGGCAACCCGACACTGCGCGAGGTGGTGCAACGGGCGCGCGAGGCCGCACTGGGCGCCTACGCGCACTCCGACCTGCCGTTCGACCGGCTGGTGGAGGCGCTCAACCCGGTCCGGACGCTGTCGCGCAATCCGCTGTTCCAGGTGGTGGTCCACGTCCGCGACGCCGCCGAGGTCAGCCATGTCGTCGACAGCGGCGCCGACGGCGACCTGGTGTTCCGCACCGTGATGCCGACATTCGACATCGCGCACGCCGACCTGTCGGTGAACCTGTTCACCACCGCCGGCGCCGAAGACCCCGGCTATGACGGCCACCTGATCTACCGCACCGACCTTTATGAGCGCGCCACCGTGGCGCGGTTGGCCGAGTGGTTGGGCCGGGTGCTGGAAGCGATGGCAGCCGCACCGGAGCGAACGCTGCGCGAGATCAGCCTGGTCGACGACGAGCAGCGTGGCCGCATCCTGTCCTACAGCCGCGGGTCAGCCGTGCCCGATGACGCCCCGCGGACCATCGCCGAGGTGCTGGCGCCGAGCCGGAGCTTCGACGGGGTCGCGGTGCGTTGCGCCGGGGGCGAGCTGACCTACCCGCAGCTGCACCGGCGCTCCGACCGGCTCGCCGAGCTGCTGATCGGGGCGGGTGTGCGGCCCGGAACACTGGTGGGACTGTCGGTGCGGCGCAACCTGGACCTGGCGGTGGCACTGGTCGGGATCATGAAGGCCGGCGCCGGCTACTTTCCACTGGACCCGAGCTATCCCCGCCAGCGCCTGGAGTTCATGGTCGATGACGTGTTGCCGACGGTGATCGTGGTCAGCGCGGGCACCCGCGAGACGATGCCGGCCCCCGACGGCGTGACCCTGCTGTGCCTGGACGACACGGATATCCAGGCGGAATTGTCGAAAGACGGTGCAGCCGAGCACCTCCCGGTGCCGCACCCGGATCACCCGATGTATCTGGTGTTCACCTCCGGCTCCACCGGCGTGCCCAAGGGCGTGCTGGGCACCCACCGCTCGATGAGCGCCCGGCTGAACTGGCAGCTGGCCCATTATCCGGTGGAAGGCGACGACATCCGGCTGGCCCAGTCGTCGATGACGTTCCTGGAGGGCGGCATGGAGCTGCTGGCCGGGCTGGCCGCCGGGGCGACGATGGTCCTGGCCGACGACGACGAGTTCCGCGACCCCGAGGCGCTGGCGCGGCTGATCGTCACCGAGCGGGTCGCGCAGGTGACCGCGGTGGCCAGCCTGATCTCGGTGTTGGTGGACTCCGCACCCGAGGCGGTCAGCGGCCTGCGGCGGCTGGTGTGCAGCGGCGAGCCGGTGTCGGTCGACTTGTTGGCCCGGCTGGACGCGGTGCTGGGGCCGAACACCCAGCTGCTCAACAACTTCGGCGCCACCGAGACCTCCGGGGCGGCGGTGCGCGGCGAACTGGCGCCACCCGCACCGAAACTCGGCCGGCCCACACCCGGCTCGCAGGCCTACCTGCTCGACGACGCGCTGCAACCGGTCCCGCCGGGCGTGGTCGGCGAGGTCTACTACGCGGGCCCGCAGGTGGTGCTGGGCTACTGGAAGCGCCCCGGCCTGACCGCGACCCGCTTTGTCGCCAACCCATTCAATCCCGGTGAGCGGCTCTACCGCAGCGGCGACCGCGCCCGCTGGACCGCCGATGGGGTACTCGAATTCGTGGGCCGCACCGATCATCAGGTCAAGGTGCGCGGTTTCCGGGTGGAGCTCGCGGAGGTGGAAGCCGCGCTGCGCGACGCACCCGGGGTGGCGGCCGCGGCCGCCCGCACCTGGGAACAGCGGGGCGCGACCACGCTGTCGGGCTATGTGGTGCCGGCCGGTCCCGTCGACGACGCGGCGGAGTTCGTCGCGACGGTGCGGGCCGCGGTGGCCGCCGCGCTGCCGGGCTACATGGTGCCGTCGACGCTGACGGTACTGGAGGCGATGCCGCTCACCGACTCCGGAAAACTCAACCGGCCCGCGCTGCCCCAGCCCGCGGTGGCCACCCGCGGGGAGGCCGACCCACCGGCCACCGCTACCGAGCGCACGCTGGCCGACATCTGCGCCGAGTTGCTCGGCGTCGAACGGATCGGGCGCAGCGACGGGTTCTTCGAACTCGGCGGCGACAGCATCCTGTCGG
>CAYNJD010000491.1:0-2206 GCA_964397355.1 uncultured Mycobacterium sp.
TCAACGACATGGTGCGTGATCTGGCCGAGCGGCAGCGGCTGCGCGACCTGTTCGGGCGCTACGTCGGTGAGGACGTGGCCCGGCGCGCCCTGGAGCGCGGCACCGAACTCGGCGGGCAGGAACGCGACGTCGCGGTGCTCTTCGTCGACCTGGTGGGCTCCACCGAGCTCGCCGCGACGCGGCCGCCCAGCGAGGTGGTGAACCTGCTCAACGAGTTCTTCCGGGTGGTGGTCGAGGCCGTCGGCATTCACGGCGGCTTCGTCAACAAGTTCCAGGGCGACGCCGCGCTGGCGATTTTCGGCGCGCCGATCGAGCACCCGGATGCCTGCAGCGCCGCGCTGGCGGCGGCCCGCGAACTGCACGACGGGCTGCTGCCGGTGCTCGGCTCGGAGGAGTTCGGCATCGGCGTCTCCGCCGGCCGGGCCATCGCCGGGCACATCGGGGCCCGGGCCCGTTTCGAGTACACCGTGATCGGCGACCCGGTCAACGAGGCCGCCCGGCTGACCGAGCTGGCCAAGCTGGAGGAGGGCCATGTGCTGGCGTCGGCGGTCGCGGTCAGCGGCGCGGTCGATTCCGAAGCGCTGTGCTGGGAGGTCGGCGAGATCGTCGAGCTGCGCGGCCGCGCGGCGCCCACTCAGCTGGCGCGGCCGTTGAAACCAGCTGTGCCCGAGTCGATCCCGGCCACAGAGCCGGCCACGGAGTCCGCTGCCGCGGACTGACTCAGCGTTTGGCGGACTTTTTCGCCGGCGCCTTGCGGGTGGTCTTCTTGGCCCGTTTGACCGGGCCTCTGGCCCGCCGGTCGGCCAGCAGTTCCGCAGCGCGTTCCTCGGTGATCGACGCCACCTCGTCGCCCTTGCGCAGGCTGGCGTTGGTCTCGCCGTCGGTCACGTACGGCCCGAACCGGCCGTCCTTGATCACCATCGGCTTGCCGGTCGCCGGGTCGGCGCCCAACTCACGCAGCGGCGGGGCTGAAGCCGCTTGGCGGCCACGGCGTTTCGGCTCGGCATAGATCTTGAGTGCTTCCTCGAGGGTGATCTCGAAGATCTGTTCCTCGGTCGACAGCGACCGGGAATCGGTGCCGCGCTTCAGGTATGGCCCATAGCGGCCGTTCTGCGCGGTGATCTCCTCACCGGACGCCGGGTCGACACCGACCACCCGCGGCAGCGACAGCAGCTTCAGCGCGTCCTCCAGGGTCACGGTCTGCAGGTCCATGCTGCGCAGCAACGACCCGGTGCGCGGTTTGGGTCCGGTCGGCTTCTTGCCCTTTTTGGCGGTGGCGCCCGAGTCGTCGTCGGGCGGCGGCGGCAGCACTTCGGTGACGTAGGGGCCGTAACGGCCGTCCTTGGCGACGATCTCGTGCCCGGTGGCCGGGTCGACGCCCAGCTCGCGGCCCTCCTGCGGGGTGGCGAAGCGTTCCTCGGCCAGCGCCAGGGTCAGCTCGTCGGGCGGCAGCGAGTCATCCAGGTTGGCCCGCTGCGGGGTCGGCTCGCCGTCGTCGCCGGCGATCATGCGCTCCAGGTACGGGCCGTTCTTGCCGACCCGGACGTACACCGGCCGGCCCTGCTCGTCGTCGAACAGCTTGATCGAGTTGATCTCGCGGGCGTCGATGCCCTCCAGGTTGACCCCGACCAGCTTCTTCAGCCCGCCGGCGCGGGCGATCGAGTCCTCCACGCCGTAGTCGCCGCCGAAATAGAAATTGTGCAGCCAGTCGGTGCGGCGCTGCCGGCCGGCGGCGATCCCGTCGAGTTCGTCCTCCATCGCCGCGGTGAAGTCGTAGTCGACCAGCCGGCGGAAGTGCTGTTCGAGCAGCCCGATGACGGCGAACGCCACCCAGGACGGGACCAGCGCGCTGCCCTTCTTGTAGACGTAGCCGCGGTCCTGGATGGTCTTGATGATCGACGAGTAGGTCGACGGGCGCCCGATTCCCAGCTCTTCGAGCGCCTTGACCAGCGATGCCTCGGTGTAGCGGGCCGGCGGGTTGGTGGAGTGGCCGTCCGGGGTCGCCTCGGCGGCGTCCACCCGCTGGCCCCGGGTCAGCTGCGGCAGCCGGCTCTCGGCGTCGTCGGCCTCACCGCCGGCCAGTTCGTCGACGGTCTCCACGTATGCCTTGAGGAAGCCGGCGAAGGTGATGGTGCGGCCGCTGGCAGCGAAGGTGACCTGCTGGGACCCGGATCGGCCCCCGATACGCAGGCTCAGCGTGGTGCCG
>CAYNJD010000492.1:0-2201 GCA_964397355.1 uncultured Mycobacterium sp.
CGGGTGGTCGCGCTGGATTCCGGTCTGCCGGTGACGGTTCCGGGCATGCAGGTCGACCGCCGCTGCGGCTCCGGGCTGCAGGCGGTGCTGCAGGCCTGCCTGCAGGTGAGCAGCGGCGACTGCGACGTGGTGATCGCCGGCGGCGCGGAGAGCATGAGCAACGTGGCGTTCTACTCCACCGACATGCGCTGGGGCGGGGCCCGCGGCGGGGTCCGGATACACGACGGCCTGGCGCGTGGCCGGACCACCGCCGGCGGCCGGCACCACCCGGTACCCGGCGGCATGCTGGAGACCGCTGAGAACCTGCGTCGGGAGTACGGCATCTCCCGCGCCGAGCAGGACGAGCTGGCGGTGACCTCGCACCGGCGTGCGGTGGCGGCCCAGCAGTCCGGCGTGCTGGCCGAGGAGATCATCGGCGTCACCGTGCGATCCCGCGCCGGCGAGGAGTGCATCGACACCGACGAACATCCCCGAGCCGACACCTCGGTGGAGTCGCTGGCCAAGCTGAAACCGGTGCTGGGCAAGAGTGATCCGGACGCCACCGTCACCGCCGGCAACTCCAGCGGCCAGAACGACGCGGCGTCGATGTGCGTGGTGACCACCCGCGAAAAGGCCGAGCAGCTGGGCCTGACCCCGTTGGTGCGACTGGTGTCGTGGGGTGTCGCGGGAGTCGCGCCCGATGTCATGGGGATCGGGCCGGTGCCCGCCACCGACGTCGCGTTGGGCAAGGCCGGGCTGCGGTTGTCCGACATCGACCTCATCGAGCTCAACGAGGCGTTCGCCGCGCAGGCACTCGCGGTGATGGCCGCATGGGAATTCGGCGCCGCCGACCGGGAACGAACCAACGTGCACGGTTCGGGAATCTCGCTGGGGCATCCGGTCGGCGCGACCGGTGGGCGGATGCTGGCCACCCTGGCCCGCGAGCTCAACCGGCGCGGCGCCCGCTATGGACTGGAGACCATGTGCATCGGCGGCGGCCAGGGGCTCGCCGCCGTCTTCGAAAGGGTCGGGCCGTGACCAAACTCGCGCAAACCCTGGGGCTCACCGAGTTCCAGACCGAGATCCTCGACACCGTGCGCCGATTTGTGGACAAGGACGTCATCCCGGCGGCCGGCGAGCTGGAGCGCACCGACACCTATCCGCAGGCCATCGTGGACTCGATGCGGGAGATGGGCTTGTTCGGCCTGATGATCCCCGAGGAATACGGCGGCCTCGGCGAATCCCTGCTCACCTACGCGCTGTGCGTCGAGGAGTTGGCCCGCGGCTGGATGAGCGTCTCCGGTGTGCTCAACACCCATTTCATCGTCGCCTACATGTTGCGCCAACACGGCACCGACGAGCAGAAGCAGCGTTTCCTGCCGCGGATGGCCACCGGCGAGACCCGCGGCGCGTTCTCCATGTCCGAGCCCGAACTGGGGTCCGATGTCGCTGCGATCCGCACCCGCGCCACCCGGCAGCCGGACGGCGGGTACGTCATCGACGGGCAGAAGATGTGGCTGACCAACGGCGGTAGCTCCACGTTGATCGCCGTACTGGTGCGCACCGACGAGGGCGCCGACAAGCCGCATCGCAACCTGACGGCTTTTCTGGTGGAGAAGCCGGTCGGCTTCGGCGAAGTCCTTCCCGGGCTGACGATTCCGGGCAAGCTCGACAAGCTCGGCTACAAGGGCATCGACACCACGGAGCTGATCTTCGACGGGTACGCCGCCGCCGACGACGACGTGGTGGGCGGAGCGCCGGGTCAGGGTTTCTTCCAGATGATGGACGGCATCGAGGTGGGCCGGGTCAACGTCTCGGCGCGGGCCTGCGGGGTCGGTATCCGGGCGTTCGAGCTCGCGGTGCGCTACGCCCAGCAGCGCGAGACCTTCGGGAAACCCATCGCCGAGCACCAGGCGATCGCCTTCGAGCTCGCCGAGATGGCGACCAAAGTCGAAGCGGCGCACCTGATGATGGTCAACGCCGCCCGGCTCAAGGACTCCGGCGAACGTAACGACGTGTCTGCTGGGATGGCCAAATACCTGGCCAGCGAGTTCTGCTCGGAGGTCACCCAGCAGAGCTTCCGGATTCACGGCGGCTACGGCTACTCCAAGGAATACGAGATCGAACGGCTGATGCGCGACGCCCCGTTCCTGCTGATCGGTGAAGGCACCAGCGAGATTCAGAAGCAGATCATCAGCAAGCGACTGCTCGCCGACTACCGG
>CAYNJD010000493.1:0-2199 GCA_964397355.1 uncultured Mycobacterium sp.
GAGCTGACCACCACCACGACCAGCACCATCTGGCGGGTGCAGGCCGGCACCATCGACCGGCTGACCTTCGACCCGGCCGGGTTCGGGTTCGCTCGCGCCGAGGTGGATCAGCTGCTCGGCGGGGACGCGCAGGCCAACGCCGAAGAAGCCCGCTCGGTGCTGGCCGGAACCCCGGGGCCGGTGCGCGATGCGGTGGTGCTCAACGCCGCCGGGGCGATCGTCGCCCATGCCGGGCTATCCAGTAGCGCCGAATGGCTGCCGGCCTGGGAGGACGGGCTGCAGCGCGCTGTCGCGGCGATAGACAGCGGGGCGGCCGAAAAGCTGCTCGCCCGTTGGGTCCGCTTCGGCGCCCAGCTCTGAGGCCAGCCGCGCCGAGCGGGCCTGCGCCGCCCACGCTGTCCACGGCCCGGCCGAACCCACCGGTGATACCCACCCCTCGGCCCCGGCGTCGGCCGAAGCGTCGAGGCGCACGATGCGCACGCCGGGCGCTGCCAGCCAGCGGGTGATGAGCCGGGTCTCCTCGACCAGCGCGCCGGCCAACGGCGCCGGTTCGGGCACCACCGCCTGGGCGCCCAGCGTGATCGCGTCGACGACCGGCATCGGCGGCACGCCGCGCGGGGCGCAGCCGGCGGCGGCCAGCCGGCCGTGGCGGATCACCGCGACCTGCCATCCGCCCGTGCCGTCGGGCGCGGCGGCCACCAGCTCCGGCAGTGCCACCAGCGCGCGTGCGCGCTGGCTGCGCCACAGCACGTCGATGGCCGTGGCGGTCCGGTCGCGCAGCCGTGCGGCGCTCTCGAAGTGGCCGCGGTCGGCCAGCGCGGTCACCTGCTGCACCGCCGCGCGCAGTGCGGCGTTGTCGCTGCCGTCGATCAGCGCGGCCGCGCGGCGGACGGCGTCGGTGTACTGCTCGGCGGTCAGACCGGGCGCGGCGGGGCAGGGACTGACCTCGGCCGGCGGGCAGCTGTGCCGGCCGGTGCGGCTCAACCGGGTTGTGCAGGTGCGGATTCCGGTGAACCGCGCCAGCAGGGCAGCGGTCGCAGCGGCATCGGCGCGGGAGCCGAACGGGCCGATCACCCGATCGTGGCGGGGCGCGCGCACCACCGACAGCCGGGGAAACGCCTCGCCCGACAGCGTGATCCACCACCACCGCCGGGGGAACTTTGAGCGGCGGTTGTAGGGCGGGGCGTGGGCGGCCAACAAGCGCAGTTCACGTACCCCCGCCTCCAGCGGATGCGCGCATTCGACGTGGTCGATCCGGGTGGCCAGCGCCACCATCTCGGCGATGCGGTGGCGCCGATCGGATCCGTTGAAGTATTGGCCGGCCCGTCGCCGCAGGTCGGTGGCGGTGCCGATGTAGAGCACTTCGTCGCCGGGGCCGCGGAACAGGTAGACCCCGGGCCGGTGCGGCAGCCCGTCGGCCAGCGTGCGTTTGCGGCGCTGCGCCGGCGTCGCGTGCGACAGGTAGGCGCGCAGGTCGGCGAAGGTGTGCACCTGCTGGTTGCCGACCCGCTCGATCAGGGCGTGCAGCACGTCGACGGTGGCGCGCGCGTCGTCGAGGGCGCGGTGGGTGGGTTGGGTGCCGATCGCGAACAGTCGGGCCAGTTCGGCCAGCCGGACGCTGGGCGCTTCCTCGCGGCTGAGCACCCGGCGCGCCAGCCGGACCGTGCACAGCACCGGTGGCCGGGGCCAGCCCGTCCCGCAGCGCCGCGCCGCCGCGGTCAGGAACCCGACGTCGAACCCGGCGTTGTGGGCGACCAGCACCGAACCCCGATCGAATCCGGCGAACTCGAGGAACGCCGGCAGCACGGCGTCGACGGTGGGAGCCTCGTGCACCATCGCGGTGGTGATCCCGGTCAGCCGGACGATCTGGGGCGGGATGCCGCGCTGCGGGTTGATCAAGGTGGCGAACTCGCCCTCGACCACCCCGCCCCGGACCTTGACCGCGCCGATCTCGGTGATGGCGTCGGCGGTGGCGGCGTCGGCGGGGGAGGCGCGGGCCCCGGTGGTCTCCAGGTCCACCACCACGAAGGTGGTGTCCCGCAGTGACGTGCTGGCCGGTGTGGCCTCGAGCTGGGCCTGAAGCTGCAGGAGGCTCAGCTGCCGTGCGTCGGCGCCGGGGGTCATGGGCGAACCGTAGGCCGGTGCACCGACATTTAGCCTTTGAGTGGGTCCGTGGGCGGTCGAGGCTACCGACCGGGA
>CAYNJD010000494.1:0-2178 GCA_964397355.1 uncultured Mycobacterium sp.
AACGACATTAACGCTCCTCGTCGAGTCCTTCGTCAGTTGCGATCGTCGGGATGTGATCGCGTTGCGCTGTGGTGCGCAGTACCGACGCTAAGCGATCCGAACGCCGCAACCCAGCCGCGGACATAGCTTTTCGCAGAGTGTCAGCAGTTGTTCATCGACCGTTCGGAACCGCACCCGATTCATTCACCGATCCGCGTTTAGTGGTTGCGCTGCCGTCACCGGCAGTTCACCTTGCGTCCATCGCGTCGGCCAGCAGCGCCAGCGTGGATTCGCGCCCCGGGGCGGTCGCGGGGTCGGTGCCGCGCCGGGCCGAGGCCACCGGGTTGAGCATCAACTCGTCGACCCCGAACCGGCCGGCCAACTCGCGCAGCTGCGCGAGCGCCTCGGCGGGCGTTCCCAGCACGGCGCGCTCGAGTTCACCCTGCGCCACCCGGTGTTGCTGTGGCGACAGCGTCGCGGGTTGGGCGTCCTCGACCAGCTCCAGCCGCCCCGGTGGCTGCCCGGTCGCGGTCCGCGCCTGCAGCTGCAGGTGGGGAAGTATCAAAGCGGTTGCTTCTGAGCGTGTTTCGGCAACCACGGTGTTGACGGTCAGAAAGGTGATCGGCTCGTCGGCGACCTCGCTCGGCACGAATTCCGAGCGGTACAGCGCCAACGCCTCGGCGGTTTGCTCGCCGAACAGGTGGTGGCCGAAGACGTAGGGCAGTCCCTTGGCCGCGGCGACCCGGGCCGAGTGCAGCGATGAGCCCAGCAGGAAGACCCGCGGCGTGGTCAGTGCGTGCGGGGTCGACTTGATCACATAGTTGCGGTCGGACAGCTGTACCGACACGCCGGCGGCGCCCAGCAGGGCGATCACGTCGTCGAGATGGTCACCGAAGGCCTCCACGTCGCGCTCGCCGCGTCCGACCGGCCCGCGCAGCACCATCGACGCCACCGGGTCGGCGCCCGGCGCCCGGCCGATGCCCAGGTCGATGCGGCCCGGGTAGGCGGCCTCCAGCAGCGCGAACTGCTCGGCGACCGCCAGCGGGGAGTGGTTGGGCAGCATCACCCCGCCCGAGCCGACCCGCACCCGGGAGGTCGCCGCCGCCAGCATCGCGACCAGCACCGCCGGGCTGGTCGCCGCGACCGACGGGACGTTGTGGTGCTCGGCGACCCAGTACCGGGTGTAGCCGAGCCCGTCGGCCGCCTTCGCGAGCCGCATCGTCGCCGCCAGCGCGTCCGGAGTGGACTGGTCGGTGCGTACCGGCGCGAGGTCGAGCACTGAGAGGCGCACAGCGGCATCTTGCCATCACCGGGCCGGCCATCGCCGTTCGTACACCGTGCGTTCTGTTTTCGTTAACCCCCGTCGCGCACAGTGGGGGCGGTGAGCAGCGAAACCGAGTTCGCCGGTGCGGTGGCTTCCGAGCCCGCCGGGCCCCCGGAGCCGTGGGACATCGGCCGGCCGCAGCCGGTGGTGCAGCAACTGGTGGCCTACGGCGCGCTGCGCGGCGAGGTGCTCGACCCCGGGACCGGACCGGGCCACCACGCGATTCACTACGCGTCGTGTGGTTATGCCACAACGGGAATCGACCAGTCCCCGGCGGCGATCGCACAGGCGCAGCGCAACGCCGTGGCAGCCGGTGTGACGGTGAACTTCCAGCTCGCCGACGCGGTGGAGCTGGCCGGGTTCGACGGTCGTTTCGACACCGTCGTCGACAGCGCGTTCTACCACGTGTTCCAAGACGACGAGGAAACCCAGCTGCGGTATGCGCGTAGCCTGCACCGGGCCACCAGGCCGCAGGCGCGGCTGTTCATGTTCGAGGCCGGCCGCCACAACGTCAACGGCTGGCAACTCGACGGCCTGTCGCCGGAGCGGTTCGGGCCGGTGCTGGCCGAGGCCGGCTGGCGCATCGACCACATCGGGACCACCACCTATCAGGGCACCTTCGACCCCAACGCGTTCACCGAGATGATCACGGTGATGGAGTCACTCGGCCGCGACGACCTGCTGGCCGGGGTGCGCGCGCTGCAGCAGCGGTTCGCGATCCTGCAGCCGCTGCTCGAAGACAACCTGGTGCACATGCCGTTCTGGGCGGTGACCGCCACCCGACTCGATTAGCTGGCACGATAGAGACGTGTGCGGGCGTTTCGCGATGACCACCGATCCGGCGCTGCTGGCCGAGCGGATCGACGCGATCAACG
>CAYNJD010000495.1:0-2175 GCA_964397355.1 uncultured Mycobacterium sp.
CCCCGGAGCTGATGCCGCTGCCGATCGCGCTGGCGCACCGGCTGGCCCGCCGGCTCACCGAGGTGCGCAAGAACGGGACGCTGCCCTACCTGCGCCCGGACGGCAAGACACAGGTCACCGTGGCCTACGAGGACAACGTGCCGGTGCGGCTGGACACGGTGGTGCTGTCCACGCAGCACGCCGACGGCATCGACCTGGACAAGACGCTGGCCGTCGACATCCGCGAGCAGGTGATCGACACCGTGCTGACCGACCTCGGCCACGACACCATGGACAGCTCCGACGTGCGGTTGCTGGTCAACCCGACCGGCAACTTCGTCGTCGGCGGGCCGATGGGCGACGCCGGGCTGACCGGTCGCAAGATCATCGTCGACACCTACGGCGGCTGGGCGCGCCATGGCGGCGGCGCGTTCTCCGGCAAGGACCCGTCGAAGGTGGACCGCTCGGCGGCCTACGCGATGCGGTGGGTGGCCAAGAACATCGTCGCCGCGGGCCTGGCGCAGCGCGTCGAGGTGCAGGTCGCCTACGCGATCGGCAAGGCCGCCCCGGTCGGGCTGTTCGTGGAGACGTTCGGCACCGAGACCGTCGACCCGGTCAAGATCGAGAAGGCCATCGGTGAGGTGTTCGACCTGCGGCCCGGCGCCATCGTACGCGACCTGGAACTGCTGCGGCCGATCTACGCACCGACCGCCGCCTACGGTCACTTCGGGCGCACCGACATCGAACTGCCGTGGGAGCAGCTCAACAAGGTCGACGACCTCAAGCGCGCCATCTGATCCGGCGGTTTGGCGGCCTGGCAGATCAGGCGCTGAACCGGTAGTCGTCGAGGTCGAAACGCCGGCTGCGCCAGTACGCCTCCACCGTGGTGGTGGGCCGCAACGGGACGTCGCCGTTCTTGTCGAAGTAGTAGCTGTTGGCCAGCCGGCAGCTGTCCTGCCAGAACACCTGCCGGTGCCGTTTGCGCATCATCTCCGCGAAGTAGCGGGCGTTGGCGGCCTCGGAGATCTCCACCCGCGTCGCACCGCTGCGCCGGGCGTGTTCGAGGCAGCGCACGATGTGATGGGTCTGCGCCTCGACCAGCGCGAAATACGACGACCCGACGTAGCCGTACGGGCCGAAAACACTGAACAGGTTGGGGAATCCGGGGATGCTGACCCCCTCGTAGGCCTGCAGACGATGCTGCTCCCAGAACTTGCTCAGCGACTGCCCGCCGGTCCCGGCGACAGCGAAGGTCGGGATGTTGTCGCTGTCCATCACTTTGAACCCGGTGGCCAGGACGAGGACGTCGACCTCGTGGGCGGTCCCGCCGGCGGTGACCACCCCGGCGGGGGTGATCTTGTCGATGGGGTCGGTGACCAGCTGCACGTTGTCGCGGTTGAACGTCGACAGGTAGGTGTTGTGGAAGCCGGGACGCTTGCATCCCACCGCGTAGCGCGGCGTGAGCTGTTCGCGCACCGCCGGGTCGTGCACCTGCCGGCGCAGGTAGGCCCGGCCGGCGACCGCCATGTATTTGGCGAGCGGGAACACCGTGAAGTACTGCGCCGCGATCGGGAAGGTCGCCTCGACGAAGGCCTGACTGGCCAGCCGTTGCACCGCCTTTCCGCCGGGAAGCCGCATCGCCCAGCGGACCGGCGATCCCAGCGGCAGGTCCAGCTTCGGGAAGCACCAGATCGGGGTCCGCTGAAACACGGTGAGCGTCGAGGCGATCGGCGCGACCTCCGGGATCACCTGCACGGCTGATGCGCCGGTGCCGATCACCGCGACGCGCTTGCCGCTCAGATCCTGCGAGTGGTCCCAGCGGGCGGTGTGGATGCTCACCCCGGCGAACGTGTCGACACCGTCGATGTCGGGCAGGTTCGGGGTGGTCAGCACCCCGCTGGCGTTGATGAGAAACCGCGCTGTCAGCTCCCCGGCGGGATCCGTCCGCACCCGCCAGCACTGCTGCTGCTCGTCGAAGGTCGCCGAAAGCACCTTGGTGCCGAACCGGATCCGGGACCGCAGCCGGTACTTGTCCGCGCAGTGCTCGGCATAGTTCTTCAGCTCGCGACCGGGTGCGTAGGTGCGTGACCACCGGCTGCTCTGTTCGAACGAGAACTGGTAGGAGAACGATGGAATGTCCACCGCGATACCGGGATAGGTGTTCCAGTGCCAGGTGCCGCCCACCCCGTCGCCGGC
>CAYNJD010000496.1:0-2172 GCA_964397355.1 uncultured Mycobacterium sp.
GCTCCATCGACCTGGGGGACATCCTCGAAGCCTTCGGCTGAGTCTCCGCCCCCCCCTCACAGCTTTCGGGCCCCCGCCACCCCCCGGCGGGGGCCCGATTGCTGTCCGGGGCCCAGTCAGCGCGCCCCTGACCCCCGCGGTGCGCGTTTGCACGCCGACACGCCGTAGATCGCGGCATTCTGCGCGCGCTCGCCGAGGGCTACGACCGGCGGTGTCTTAGTGGCAGGGCGGCGGTGCCGCTACTTGGCAGGACCGCCGCCGGCGGGAGACGAAGGTCCACCACCCAGCAATTTGCGGCGATCACCGCGCATCAGCTGGCGAATGGCATCGCAATGGTGCACAGGTTTCCGTTGGGTTCTCAGCGCGCACATATGGTTGAAATTCGACGAACAGGCATGAAAGGTCATGACCTTGGAGGACACCCTAGAAATATTTGACGAAGATACTTGAATCTTAGGTTACTCACGGTTAGTGTCCTATTTCACATCAGTGAATAAGTGTGGATCCAGGAGCAACACGGCAGCGTCCGGTCCCTCAAGACGCTGGCCAGGGCGGCACCTCATCAAAGGAGACGGCTGTGCAGCAAACCCTTCGCCCCTACGTCACCGCCGGCATCGCGATCGTCGGCTCCGGCCTGATCGCCGCCACCCCGGTGACCACCCCGCTGGCGAGTGTCCCCAACATCCGAGACGTCGCATTGACGGCGGGCGGCACCTTGCCCGATCTGATGGCGCCGTGGTCGGAGGTGTTCAATCGGGCTTCCGACAACGCGTCCCAATTGCTCAACAATTACTATCTGGCGCCCGGCGTCGGCTTCCAGCAGTTCCTGGCCAACCAGGGCGACTTCTGGAACAGCATGATCAACGACCCGTCGACGATTCCGTCGGTGATGCAGCAGATGCAGGCGAACCTGGACGCCGTGTTGACCGGCTTCACGCTGATCAACGCGAGCGGGGGCGGCGACCTCAACGGCTTCACCGGCACCATTGGTGACGTGGTGCTGCACACCCTCAGCGGTACTGATACGAGCGGCCTTCCCGTCGTCTTCGGACACGATCTGCTGTTCGCGCTGCTTCCGGCGTTCCTTCCGGCCGACCAGTCCGCGCTGCTCACGCCGATCATCAACTTCATGGCATCGCCGATGAGCGGCATGATCATGGGGGCGATCGGGCCCTCGATCGCGCCTTGGGTCGCGATGATGAACAGCATCCAAGATGGTGATGGCCTCAACCAGATCATGGCCAGTTGGATGGACGGCTACCTCAACGGCGCCACCCTCAACCTGGACAGTCTCATACCGATCATCGAGCAGTCAGGACTGCTGCCGATGCCGGAGGGCACCATCACCCACCTGGACTTCGCCTTCGGTGGTCTATTGAGCGGGGGCGACGTGGCCTCGGGGCCCTGGGAGACGGCAGACGAAGCCGGCAACGTCGTTGACTCCGTCCCCGCAGTGGGTGGCTCGATCTTCAACAGTCTCGGTATCGGTCTCAACGCCGCAGCCCTCGGCCTCCCGCTCCAGATCACCATCGACAGTCACGGAATCGGTCCGATCGGAGCCTGGGAGGCCTGGTCGCAAACCGTCGGGTCGCTGCTGGGCTCGGGCTGGGACGGCAAGGACCCCGTCGTAGTCACCCCGCCCGGGGCCGGGATCGACCTGCCGAACCTGCCCGTCGACACCCCCGATATCGACGACGGTGGAGCCGGAACCGGCGCGGCTTCCGAATTCCAAGACATGCTGGACGCGCTGGTCGAGGCCCTCGGCAGCTGAGCACGCCCGCTATCCCGAAACCCCTTGACAACCTTCAACACTGCTTTTCAGAACCGCTTCACAGGAGAGGTGTTCGCAAATGAGTCGTCGTCACAGCACCAGTCAGCCTGATAACACCGGTGCGCGGTACCGCAAGCGGGTGGCCGGGGCCACCAGTGCGGTGGGCGCGTTCCTAGCTTTCGGGATGGCACCGTTAGCCGCGGCCCCCACCGCGCACGCCGATGGTGATTTTCTCGGCGACCTGATCGGCGACTTGGTGGCCTCATGGTCCACGGCCGACACCGGCGATGTCGCGGGGGCCTGGGATCTTGACGCGTTATTCGGCGCCGCAGACCCGGGCGGCGCCGCCGGTGACGCGTTCTCGTGGACCGGGATCATGGACCAGTGGTTCTACGAGCCGC
>CAYNJD010000497.1:0-2170 GCA_964397355.1 uncultured Mycobacterium sp.
GCCGACGCCGCCGGCATCGGCAACGCCCGCTACAACACCCCCAGCGACGTGCTGGCGCATCCGCAGCTGGCCGAGCGGGGGCGCTGGCAGCACATCGACACCCCGGCCGGTCCGATCCCGTCGCTGCTGCCGCCGCCGGTGATCGCCGGCTACCGCCCCCCGATGGGCGCGGTGCCGGGCCTGGGCGAGCACACCGAGAAGGTGCTGGGCGAGTTGGGTTTCAGCGACGCCGAGATCGCCGGACTGCGCGACCGCGGGGCGATCGGGCAGGCTGGTCGCTGATGGCAACCGACGAACCGGTCCTGCACAGCTCCGATCGCGACGGCGTGCGCACACTCACGCTGAACCGGCCCGCCCGCAAAAACGCGATCAACCCGCAGCTGTGGCGGGCGCTGCGCGACGCGCTGCGCGAGGCCGCCGACGACCGCGAGCTGCGCGCGCTGGTCATCACCGGAGCCGGCGGCGCGTTCTGCTCGGGCGCGGACATCGGCACCCCCGACGACGTCCACCCGGTGCACAAGCTGCAGCGGCTCACCGACGTTGCGCTGGCGCTGCACGAGCTGTCGATTCCCACCATTGCGAAAGTGACCGGGGTGGCTGTCGGGGCGGGCTGGAACCTGGCGCTGGGCTGCGATCTGGTGGTCGCGACCCCGGAATCGACCTTCTGCCAGATCTTTTCCAAACGCGGCCTGTCGATCGACCTCGGCGGGTCGTGGCTGCTGCCCAAGATCGTCGGCCTGCAGCAGGCCAAGCGGCTGGCATTGCTGGCCGAGACCATCGACGCCGCCGAAGCCCAGGCCCTGAACCTGGTGACGTGGGTGATCGGCGCCGGGGAGATCGACGATTTCGTCGACGACCTCGCCGACCGGCTGGCCGCCGGCCCACCGCGGGCGCTGGCGCAGACCAAGGCACTGCTCAACCAGGGCGCCGACGCCACGCTGCCCGACGCCCTGGCGAACGAATCACGCGCCCAGATTGTCAATTTCGCGGGCACCGACGCTGCGGAAGCCTATGCGGCGTTCGCCGAGAAACGGACGCCGCGGTTCACCGGCGGATGGCCGCCCAAGTGAGATCGGAGTAGAACGAATGCGACCAACGGTGATCGTCGGGGCGGTGCGCACCCCCGTGGGCAAACGCAACGGCGGCCTGGCCGTGATGCACGCCGCGGACCTGTCCGCGCTGGTACTCAACGAGTTGATAGGCCGCACCGGCGTCGACCCGGCGATCGTCGACGACGTGGTGTGGGGCTGCGTGTCACAGGTCGGCGACCAGTCCTCCAACATCGGGCGCTACGCGGTGCTGGCCGCCGGCTGGCCGGAGAGCATTCCGGGCACCACCGTCAACCGGGCATGCGGGTCGAGCCAGCAGGCGCTGGACTTCGCGGTGCAGGCGGTGATGTCGGGGCAACAGGACGTCGTCGTGGCCGGCGGCGTCGAAGTGATGAGCCGGGTCCCGCTCGGCGCGGCGCGTGCCACCGGCGAGCCTTACGGCCCGAAAGCCCTTGCGCGCTATGACGGTTTCGCGTTCAACCAGGGTCTGTCGGCGGAGCTGATCGCGCAACGCTGGGGATTTTCGCGCTCACACCTGGACGAGTACTCGGTGCAGTCGCACCAGCGGGCGGCGGTCGCCCGGGGCAGTGGCGCGTTCGACGAGCAGATCGTGGCGGTGTCGACCGGCGACGGCACCGTCGTCGATGCCGACGAGGGGGTGCGGCCAGGCAGCACCGTCGAGCGGCTGGCCGGCCTCAAGCCGGCATTCGCCGACGACGGCGTCATCCACGCCGGCAACTCCTCGCAGATTTCCGACGGTGCCGCAGCGCTGTTGGTGATGAGCGAGGACGACGCGGCCCGGCGCGGGCTCACCCCGCTGGTGCGTTACACCGCCGGCGCGGTGACCGGGGCTGACCCGGTGCTGATGCTCACCGGGCCCATCCCGGCCACCGAGAAGGTGCTCAAGCGTGCCGGATTGGGCATCGACGACATCGGGGTGTTCGAGGTCAACGAGGCGTTCGCCCCGGTGCCGCTGGCTTGGCAGGCCGAGACCGGTGCCGACGCCAGCCGGCTCAACCCGGTCGGCGGGGCGATCGCACTCGGTCATCCGCTGGGTGCATCCGGTGCGGTGCTGATGACCCGGATGATTCATCACATGCGCGACAACGGGATTCGCTACG
>CAYNJD010000498.1:0-2162 GCA_964397355.1 uncultured Mycobacterium sp.
CAACGCGGCTGCTACGACGACCCTTGACCCCACCCTGACGACGACGAGACATGTCACTCTCCCTTAACAGGCGCATAACAGCGGCATAACGAGCTCTGTGGAGAGTTAGGTTAACGCTGATTCTGATCTAGTCAACCCCCGTCTGTTTCATCGGAATTTGCGCCGCCGTTAGTTAGGTGCGTGCAGTATTTGCCCTGTTCATACGTTGACCTGCGGTTAATGACTGTTCCGTTGCCTCAGGAAACGCAACGCGGCCGCCCCGTTTTCCGGGACGACCGCGTTGTTTGTAGAAAGGCGGCTACCCGCCGTCGGGGCCGGATCCGTTGGGTCCGTCACCGCCGTGACCGCCGTCACCACCGTTGCCGAGGTTGCCGCCGTCGCCACCATCACCGCCGGCGCCGCCGGTTCCCGACGTGCCGGTGTTGGTCCAGCCGTCGCCGCCGTTGCCGCCGTTGCCGACCGGGCCGGCGGGGGTGCTGCCCGAGTTGCCGGCCGTCGGATTACCGGAACCGGTGCCGGCGCTGCCGCCCTCGGCACTCGGGTAGCCGACGTCGCCGCCGTCACCGCCGTCGCCGCCGTTGGGGTTGGTGGCGTCGCCGTTCGCGCCGGCACCGCCGTTGCCCGGGGTGCCGGTGGCGCCGCCGTCGCCGCCGTTGCCGCCAATGCCGGTGTTGCCCGCGGTGCCGTTGGCGGCGGTGCCGCCCAGACCGCCGTTACCGCCGTTGCCGCCCTTGCCGCCGACCGCGCCATCACCACCGTCGCCACCGTTGGCGGCCTGACCGGCGACACCGGATGCCACCGCACCATCGGCCCCGGCGACACCGCTGCCGCCGGCACCACCGTCGGCGCCCTGGCCACCGGCACCACCGTTGCCGCCGTTGCCCGACAGTGCGCCACCCAGGCCGCCGGCCCCGCCGTCGCCACCGGAGCCGCCGTCCTGCCCGGCCTCACCGGACTCACCGGCGGCGGTGCCGCTGGCGCCGAGCGCCCCGACCGTGCCGCTACCGCCGGCCCCGCCGTCGCCACCGTTGCCGATCGCGCCGCCGTTGCCGCCCTGGCCGCCGGCGCCGCCGGAGACACCGGATCCGGCGTTGGGGTCGGTGGACGGGTCATAGCCGTTACCGCCGTCACCGCCGTTGCCGGACGGGCCGGTGGCCTCGGTTCCGTTGGCGCCGTCGGTGCCCTCGACACCGCCACCGCCGGCCGTGGTGCCGGCCGCGCCGCCGCTGCCGCCGGTGCCGGCCACGGTGCCCGGGTCACCGCCATTACCGCCGTTGCCGCCGGTGGGGGTGGTGGCATCGCCGTCGGCGCCGTTGCCGCCGTCGCCGCCTTCGCCCGCGGTGCCGGCGCTGCCGCCGTTGCCGCCGTTGCCGTTGACGCCGACGGTGCCGTGGCCGGTGGTGCCGGCGTCGCCGCCCGCGCCGCCGCTGCCGCCGGATCCGGCCTGCCCGCCGGTACCGCCGTTGCCGCCGTGGGCGCCGGCCACCGATCCGGTGCTGGCGTCATAACCCGCGCCGCCGGTGCCACCGGCGCCGCCGTCACCGCCCGCGCCACCATTACCGCCGTTGCCGGCGACGTTGAGCGCCAGCGAACCGCCGTCACCGCCCGCACCGCCACTGCCGCCGTTGCCGCCGGCCAGGCCCTGGCCGCCCGCGCCGCCGTTCGGGTTGGCGCTGGTGCCCGCGTCGCCGGCCGCGCCGGTGCCGCCGACACCGGTCTTGCCGTCACCGCCGGCACCACCGTTGCCGCCGTTGCCGATGTTGCCGCCGTTACCGCCGGCGCCGCCGTTGCCGCCGCTGGTGCCGCCGGCCGCGCCGGCGTCGGTGGCCGCGTCGTAGCCGTCACCACCGGTGCCGCCGTTGCCGGCCGGGCCGGTGATCGCGGTGCCGTCAATGCCGTCGGTGCCGACGCTGCCGCCGATTCCGCCGGTGCCGGCCGCGCCGCCGTTGCCACCGGTTCCCGCGGCGCCCGCGTTTCCGCCATCGCCGCCATCGCCGCCGTCGGGGGTGGCGGCATCGCCGTCGGCGCCATCGCCGCCGTCGCCGGGAGTGCCGGCCTTGCCGCCCGCGCCGCCGGCGCCGCCGTTGCCGGTGGCGCCCGCGGTGCCGTCGCTGGCGGCACCACCGGGGCCGCCGGCCCCGCCGGCCCCACCGGCCGCGGCG
>CAYNJD010000499.1:0-2153 GCA_964397355.1 uncultured Mycobacterium sp.
TCCGGACCCGTTCTCTCCGACCATGTTGGGGCCGGTGCGGCTGCGCAACCGGATCGTCAAAGCCGCGACCTCGGAAGGCCGCTCCCCGAAAGGCCTGGTCACCGACGATCTGATCGACTTCCACCGCCGATACACCGACGGCGGGGTGGGCATGACGACGCTGGCGTACTGCTGTGTGGCACCGGAGGGCGCCAGCGCCCCCGGGCAGATTCTGATGAGCGACAAGGCGATACCGGGACTCAAGCGGTTCACCGACGCTATGCATGACGGGGGAGCGGCGGTCTCGGCCCAGCTCGGCCATGCCGGTGTGGTCGCCTCCAAGCAGATCACCGGCAGCACCCCGATGGCGCCCAGCAGGTTCATCAACCCGTCGAGCCTGCAGTACTGCCGCCAGATCAGCACCTCGGAGATCGCCCGCGTCGTCGACCAGTTCGGTGCCGCTGCCGCGGTCGCGGCCGAATCCGGATTCGACGCGGTCGAACTGCACTTCGGCCACCTGTACCTGCCGAGCTCGTTCCTGAGCCCGAAACTCAACCGGCGCAAGGATTCCTACGGCGGCAGTATCGAGAACCGCAGCAGGTTCGTTCGTGAGATCGCGCAGCGGGTCCGGGAGGTCGTCGGCGCGCGGATCGCGGTGATCGCCAAGATCAGCATGGACGACGGCATTCGCGGCGGCATCTGGCTGACCGAGTCGCTGCGTACCGCGCAATTGCTGGATGCCGACGCCAACCTGGACGCGATCGAACTGACCCAGGGGTCTTCGGTGTACAAGCCGATGTACCTGTTCCGCGGTGAGGTCCCGGTCGACGAGTTCGCCGCGGTGATGCCCGAACCGCTCAAGACCGGGGTGCGGGTTTTCGGCAAGAAGATGATGGGGCAGTACCCCTACGAAGATCTCTACATGCTGGAGTCGGCTCGCCAGTTCGTCCCGCTGATGCGCAACACCAAGTTGATCCTGCTCGGCGGGATCACCAACCACGATCACATGGTCACCGGCCTGCGTGAGGGCTTCGACTACCTGGCGATGGGCCGGGCACTGCTGCGGGAACCGGATCTGCTGCGCCGCATCCAAGACGATCCGACCGTCGAAAGTCGGTGCAACCACTGCAACAAGTGCATGGTCACGGTGTTCGGCCGCACCCACTGCGTGCTGGATCCCGAGCAGCGCTACGGCAGCACGGCTGACGCTGCCGGCTTTGCGGCGGCGCGCAGTGGTGCGGCCGGGGCGGGCGGCTAGACCGGGGTGTCTGCCAGCTCGCGGCCGATTGCCAGCAGCTGTCCGGTGGCGCCGCCGAGCGCGAACTCGGTCTGTTTGGCGGCCAGAAAGTAGCGGTGGATCGGGTGGTCGATGTCGATGCCGACCCCGCCGTGGATGTGAACGATGCTGTGCGCCACCCGATGTCCGGCCTCAGCCGCCCAGAACGCGGCGGTGGCCACCTCATTGGCCGCCGGCAGCCCTTCGCCGACCCGCCAGGCCGCCTGGGTCAGGGTGAGCCGCAGGCCCTTGACGTCGATGTAGCCGTCGGCCAGCCGCTGCGCCACGGCCTGGAAACTGCCGATCGGCTTGTCGAACTGCTCGCGTTCGCGGGCGTATTCGGCGGTCAGCGCCAGGCCGCGCTCCAGCACCCCCAACTGGTAGGCGCTGCGGCCCAGCGCTGCCAGGCTGGTCAGGTGGTCGAGCGCCTCGGCCCCGCCGACGCGGCGGCCGGCGTCCAGCTCGGTCCCGGACAGCTCGAGGTGTCCGACACTGCCCAGGCCGGTGGTGGCCAGCGGGGTCACGCTCACCCCGGGATCGGCGGCGGCCACCAGGAAAACACCGGTGCCGGAGTCGGTTTCGGCCGGCACCAGGAAGGCGTCGGCCACCGCGGCGAACGGAATCTGAGTGCGGGTGCCGTTGAGCCGGAAGCCGGACTCGGTGGCGGCGGCCCGGACCGGGCCCTCGCCCATGTCACCGTCGAGGGCCGCGGTGAGGATCTTCTCGCCGCCGACAGCCGGTGCGCCCCAGGCCTGCTGCAGGTCGGCGGATCCGAACTTCGCCAGCGTTCCGGCGCCCAGCACCACCGACTCCAGGTACGGCACCGCGGCCAGCTGGCGGCCGAGCGCGGTCAGGATCGCCACCTGCTCCAGCACGCCGAACCCGCCGCCGCCCAGCG
>CAYNJD010000500.1:0-2152 GCA_964397355.1 uncultured Mycobacterium sp.
CCATGCGGCGGTCCCAGCTTCGCCTCTCCTCCGTCGAGCCTCGCTGAACCGCCGGCCTCGGAACTGAGGTAATGGATCGCGCCTTCGAGCACCGCCGGCACCAGCACGTCCAGGTCGGGCTGCGGCGCGGTGATCCAGGTGGTGAACAGTGCCCGCAGACCGTCGGCGTCGGACTGGTCGTCGTCTGGAGGGGCGCAGAGCAGGTCGATGAACGGGTCCAGGTCGGACACCGCCAGCGCCCGCAGCAGCTCGATGGTGCGCGCCGCCGGCCGGAAGCCGGCCAGCGCCTCGAAGGGCTGCAGTGCCACCAGCAGTTCGGGTTTGTGGCTGGTGTCGCGGTAGTTGCGGATCGGCGAGGTCACCGGCACCCCGAGCCGCTCCTCGCGCTCGTAGCCCTCGATCGCCTGCACGGCGCTCGGGTGGGCCTGCAGCGACAGCGGCTCGTCGGCGGCCAGCACCTTGACCAGGAACGGCAGCCGGTCGCCGAAGCGGGCGTGGGCCACCGAACCGAGTTGGCCCTCCGGGTCGGCGGCCAGCACGTCCAGCAGCGACATCTCGCCCTTGGAGGTTTCCAGCCAGGCCGGGTCCCCCGGATGGGCGCCCAGCCACAGCTCGGCCTCCGGGTGCGCCGCCGGCACCGGCCGGCCGGTGAATTCGGCGATAGCGGTCCTGGACCCCCAGGCGTAGGTCCGTATCGCGCCGCGTAGTTGTTCCACTGTTTCCGTCAACCCCGTATAAGTCGCACGTAGGCGGCGGCCATCTCCAACCTCACGGCCAGCACCGCCAGCTGCTGTTCGACCCCGCCCAGGCCGCTCGGTGCCGGCACCTCCGCCGGCCCCGCAGTCTCCCCCGCCGCCATCGGCACGTCCCCCGCGCCGACCAGGTCGACGTCGTCCAGGCCGTTGATCCGGGCAGCCACCACGGTGCGCTCGGCTGCCAGCGTCAATGCCAGCACGCGCAGCCGGTCACCGGCCGGTCCGTCGATCTGCTCGTCATGAAAGATATCAGCGGTTCCGGCGGCGGCCCGGTCCCGCAACGCGATCACCGCGTCGGCCAGCCCAGTCGCCGCGACCGCGGTCCGCCCGATCCGCAGCATCGCCGCCGAACCGTGCCGGGCCAGCGTCAGCGTCGCCGCACAGTCACCGGCCAGCGCGACGTCGCGGCCCGCGATCCGGTCGGCCAGCATCTTCGCCGGGTTGGTGAAGACCTCGCGCCCGGCACTGTTGCGCAGCGCCTCGGCGTCCAATACATCGGCCAGCGCGCCCAGGTCGGTCTGCTCCCCGGCATCGACCGCGTCCAGCACGGCCAGCCCGGCGGCCAGGTAGCGCGGCAGCCCGAACTCAGGCGGTACCCCGATCCGGGGCTCGAGCACCGCGACGCGGCCGGCGGTGGCGTCGCGCAGCGGGCCCTCGTAGGGGGCGACCACCACCACGCGCGCGCCCCGGCGTACCCCGGCTGCGGCCGCGGCGACCAGCGCCGGATCCCCCGGATCGTCGCCGGCGACCACCAGCACGTCCAGCGACCCGATCCACGCCGGCGCCTCGGCGGCCAGCACCAGCGGTTCGCGGGCCGAATCGCCGCGGGCCGCAACCAGCAGACTGCCCGCCGTCGCCGCCGTGCCGCGGGTCGACACCCAGATCACCGTCCGCGGCGGGTAATCCCGGCTGTCGCTGCGCACCCCGTCCAGGGCGCCCTCGTCGACCGCGGCGGCGGTGGCGCGAACCTGCGCCCCGGCCATCGACGCGGCCCGCAGCGCTCCGTCGCGGTCGGCGGCCAGCAGCCCCTCGGTGTCATCGAGGTCGACGGTGGCCCCGGGAACCGATCCGGAAAAGCCGGTCACGACCGTGACTTCTCGGCGGCGGTGACGGCCTCGACCTGTTCGGTGACCTGGGCTACCACCGCGTCGACCGCGGCGGTGTCGGGCGCCTCCACGTTGAGCCGCAGCAGCGGTTCGGTGTTGGAACTGCGCAGGTTGAACCAGCTGCCCTCACCCAGGTCGACGGTCACCCCGTCGAGGTGGTCGACGGATGCCGCGCGCTCACCGAACGACGCCACCACCGCGTCGGCGTAGGTTTGCGCATCGGCGCCATCGGTCAGGGTGTAGTTGATCTCGCCGGACGCCGCGTAACGCTGGTAGTCGGCGGTCAGCTCG
>CAYNJD010000501.1:0-2151 GCA_964397355.1 uncultured Mycobacterium sp.
GACGTCGACCCGGAAGTCCTCCATCGCCAGGTACAGCATCTCCTCGGCGGGCCGGGCGATGCGGTGGATCTCGTCGATGAACAACACGTCGTGCTCGACCAGATTCGACAGCATCGCCGCCAGATCCCCGGCACGCTCGAGCGCCGGCCCCGACGTCACCCGCAGCGAACTGCCGAGTTCCCCGGCGATGATCATCGCCAGCGACGTCTTGCCCAGGCCGGGCGGGCCGGACAGCAGGATGTGATCCGGTGTGCCGCCACGGTTTTTGGCACCCTCGATCACCAGCTGCAATTGCTCACGCACCCGGGGCTGGCCGATGAACTCGGCCAGGCTGCGCGGGCGCAGCCCGGCGTCGATGTCACCCTCGCCGACCGTCAGCGCCGGGGACACCTCGCGGGCTTCCGGGTCGCCGGGTGAGGCAGGTTGGCTCACTTGGTCTTCCCCAGCCGGCTCAACGCGGTACGCAGCGCGTCGGAGGTGCTCACATCCGGATCCTCGGTCAGCACCTTGTCGATGGCCTCCTCAGCCTGCTTGACGGCAAAGCCAAGCCCGACAAGGGCTTCGACCACCGGCATGCGGACCGCGTGACCGTTGACCACGGCACCGTCGGATGCGGGCACCGCCCCGATCTTGTCGCGCAATTCCAGCACCAGGCGCTCGGCCCCGCGCTTGCCGATGCCGGGCACCCGGGTCAGAGCGGTGACATCGCCGTCGGCCAGCACCCGGCGCAGCGCGGTCGCGTCGTAGACCGCCAGCGTGGCCAGCGCGATCTTGGGGCCGATCCCCGACACCCCGATCAGCGTCAGGAACAGATCGCGCGCGTCGGGATCGGGGAAGCCGTACAGCGTCATCGAGTCCTCACGCACGATCATCGCGGTGATCAACCGGGTTTCGCCGCCGCGGCGCAGCGTCGACAGCGTCGCCGGGGTCGCCATCACCTTGTAGCCGACGCCGGCCGCCTCGATCACGGCGTGATCCAACGCGATGTCGATCACCTCGCCGCGCACCGAGGCGATCATGTCCGGGCCGCCCTGAGCTTGGCGGTGTAGCGGCGCCGCTGCTCGGCGGCCAGCGCCTCGGCGGCCGCCATCCGCGCGATCATCGGGGCCCGCCAGCAGTGACAGATCGCCAGCGCGAGCGCGTCCGCCGCGTCGGCCGGTGTCGGTTTCTGTTGCAGGCCAAGGATTCTGGTGACCATCGCCGTCACCTGCGCCTTGTCGGCCGAGCCGTTGCCGGTCACCGCGGCCTTGACCTCGCTGGGGGTGTGGAAATGCACGTCGATGCCACGACGGGCGGCCGCCAGCGCGATCACCCCGCCGGCCTGGGCGGTACCCATCACGGTGGAGACGTTCTGCTGGGAGAACACCCGCTCCACGGCGATGACATCGGGGCGGTGGGTGTCGAGCCAATGCTCGGCGGTGTCGCTGATCGTCAACAGCCGCCGCGGCAGGGGGTGATCGGCCGGGGTGCGCACCACGTCGACGTCCAGGGCGATGACCTGGCGCCCTAAGCCCCCCTCGACCACCGACAGGCCACAGCGGGTCAGCCCCGGGTCGACACCCATCACCCGCACCGCACGCTCCCTACCGTAGTGAACATCTGTTCGAACAGTAGCGCGTCGGGCCGACACCGCCCGGCAGGACACGCGGAGCCGCCGCAACCGGTGCCGGCGTCCTCACACCACCCGCAGGCCGGCGGGCACCCGTGCCGGGTCGCGCCAGAACGCGTCGTGGACGAACCGGTTGAACAGGTCCGGCGGCAGCACCGTCTCGCGCGGCTGCGCCCGGACCTCGCCGTGCACGGTGTGCAGTCCCGGTGTGCCGGCCCGCTCGTCGAAGTCGGTGACGTCGTAGTCGACGTTGTCGAAGCTGTGCTCGAACGGCGGCTCGCCGATGAAGTCGTAGACGGCGCGCATGGTGCGCGCCGGATCGGTGGTCAGGGTCTCGTACTGCAGCACCAGCAGCCGGTCCCGCTGCGCGCCGTAACAGGCCTGTTTGAGCATGTCGTAGGGCGCGCCGACCATGCCGTCCTGCCCCACCACGCCGTTGGCCCGGGTGTAGACGGTGCCGCCGGGGTTGAACCCGAAGATCGACGACGGGGTGAACACGTTGCGCTGGATCAACCGCTCGATGCTGTCGACCACCCACGGCA
>CAYNJD010000502.1:0-2148 GCA_964397355.1 uncultured Mycobacterium sp.
GTGCAGAATCCTACGCACTGTAGGAATTCCTACGGCCTGTAGGAACTGTGAAAGGCGGACGAATGAGCACCCTGCGCGAATGGCTGTCGCTTCCCGACGCCGAGCCCGCCGAGGACTACGGGTTCTTCGGCCCCGACTCGGTGACCTGGAAGGTGTGGAGCTACCCGACCTCGCTGTCGATCGGCTTCCAGCGCGCCGTGGTCATCGAGGAACTCGACCCCGGGCTGGTCGCCTCCGTCGATGCCACCCAGGCCATCTACGACCGGCCGCGGACCCGTTACGACCGCACCCTGCGCTACTTCGCGATGGTGGCCTTCGGCGAGAGCCGCACCACCGTCGAAGCCGCCGACATGCTGGTGCGGATCCACTCCAAGGCCATCGGTGTCGACCCGGTCACCGGCGGTCACTACGACGCCAACGACCCGGCCTCCCAGCTGTGGATTCACCTCACCGCATGGCACTCGATCCTGTACGCCTACGAGAAGTACGGCCCCGGGCGGCTGTCGGCCGACGAGGAAGCGTCCTACTGGGCCGACTGCGCCAAGGCCGCCGAGCTGCAGACCCTCGACCCCGCCGACGTGCCGCGCACCCGGGAGGGCATCCGGGAGTACTTCGAGCAGATGCGCCCGCAGTTGATCCACTCCGATATCGCCAAGCGAGCGATGGCGCACCTGCTGCATGCCGAGGTGATCCTGCCGCAGACGCTGCCCGTGGTGCTCAAGCCCGCAGCGCTGGTCGTCACCGCGTTTCTGCGGCGCGGCACGCTGGCGACCATGCCCCGCTGGATGCGCAAGCTGGGCGGGGTCGGCACCTCACGGGTGCTCGACGCGCTGGTGGTACCGCCGCTGAGCGCCGCGTTCACGCTGCTCAGCATGAGCACCCGGGTGCAGCTGGCGCTACTGCGGCTGATCTCGCCGATGACGCTGCCCATCGGCACCCGGGTGCTGCGCTCGATCCGGCCGGTGAACCCGGTGACCACCACGCCGCGGGAGGCCCAGCGGCGCTACGGCTACGCCGAGCCGGCGCAGGCACACCTGGAGTTCCGGGCCAAGCAGGTCAAGCGCGTCTTCGGTGAGGGCCTGGCCCCCAGCGACGAAGGGCTCATCGAGTCCCAGCCGATCCTGGGCAGCATCCGATGAGGCTGGACGGCGTGGCGCGGCTGCTGGACCGCCAGGTGAGCCTCCGCCAGCTGTTCTATCTCGCCGTGATGGGATCGGCGCTGCTCGGCGTCTACCTGGCGATCGGATTGTTCTGGGCCGGCAGCCATTACCGCCACCTGGCCGAGGTCCGCGGCCTGGACAAGGTGTTCTCGGTGCTCGGTGAGATCGTCGCCTGGCCGGTGCTGATCATCGCCGATATCCAGCTACGCTGAACCGGTGCCGGACCCAGCCGCAGGCCGGTCGCGCGCCGAGCATCTCGGACCCGAACGACGCCGGCCGCAGGTGCTAGACGCCGCCCTGCAGATCGCCGCCGACCGCGGTGTCGCCGGGGTGACGATGGCGGCGATCGCGGAGCGAATCGGGGTCACCCGGCCGGTGGTGTACGCCTGCTACGACGGCCGGGGCGAGGTGCTGGCCGCGCTGCTCGACCGGGAGACCGAGCTGATGCTGACCAGCCTGCTCGGCGCGCTCCCCCCGCAGCGGGCCAGCAGTGTCGAGGACCGGTTCGTCGCCGGGTTCAGCGCGTTTTTGTCCGCGGTGCGGCAGCGTCCGGCGTCGTGGCGCATCATCTTCACCGCCGACCAGGATCCGGTGCTGGCCGCCGCCGTCGTCTCCGGCCGGGCCCGGCTGGCCGAGCGGGTCGCCACGGTCATGCGCCCGCTGCTCGAGCACCGGGCGCAGTCCGAGCGCGCGCTGGCGGCGCTCACCGAGGTGTTCCTGGCCATCTGCGAGGCCGCCGCCCGGATGCTGCTCGACGGTGAACAGCAGTGGACGCCGGAGAGCCTGGCCGAGATCGTCGGCCGGGCCGCCTACCGGACATTCGAGATCGGCTAGGCGATCGCAAGCGCGGCGCAGCCGGGCGCCGCGGGTCGCCGTCGTAGGTCGGGCGATCGGGCCGTGTGCCAGAATGTTTGCGCAGTCGCCGAACTTAAGGAGTCGAAGTGGCCAGTACCGAGGTTGCGCGCCAAGGTGTTGACACCGCCGAGGT
>CAYNJD010000503.1:0-2143 GCA_964397355.1 uncultured Mycobacterium sp.
AGCGGGCCGCAACCCGGACCTGCAGCTGATTGCCCGGAAAAAATCGAAGAGCCACCAAACCCACCGAAAGCGTTGCCCCCACAGCGGCTCTCACGGCATAGTGAAAACCACAGCCTCACGCGAAAACGCTGGCCCTACTTACACCACCCCACGGGGCGCGACCCAACGACACCAGCGTCTCCCGATCACCGTCACGCAATGCAAGTGGCGCAATTCGCATACACTATTGTCCCACTCAAACACTGTCAAAAAACTTTAGACACGCGACACTAGTTGGTTCGACATCGCCCACAATATCGGAAGCACGAAATTCGGGAACTCTGGGATGTCGGGTTCGCCCTCACGGAATGGTCGCGGGCCAGCCGGGGCCGAATTCCGAGCCCGAGCGATCCGACGAATGAACCGGGCGTCAGCCGCCGATCAACCCTGACAGGTCCGGCAGGTACGGGTACAGGTCCGGCAGTTCGCTCTCCGGCAGCATCCCCAGATCGACCTGGGCGGCCGTCCAGCCCTGCTCGAACCCGAGTTCGAGATTCTGGGTCACGGTGTCCCAGTCGATCGAGGGCATGCTCCACGACGCCAGTGTGGTGACATCGGCGGGTGCAGAGCGGTCGTAGCCCAAGTCGATCAAGACCCGCAGCGCGGGCTGAACCAGGTCAGCCATCGCCGGCCCGAACAACGGAACCTGCCGCAGAGGTTCGAGCAGCGGGAGGTTCATCGTGGGGATCAGATAGAAGGAGGTGTCGCCGTCGTAACCCTCCGACATCGGCAGTTTCACTGCGTCAGCCATCGCGTCAGGGTCGAAGGAACTGGGGTAGCCGGTGATCAAGTACGGATGGAGGTAAACGTAACCCGCCATCGAGTTCATCAACGCCAGCAAGTTCAGCGGATAATTCGGATAATCGGTGGCGCCACTGTACTCAAAGTTATAGATGTCCGTGGTGTACGGAGAGTCGACCGGAGTGGGAGGAGGGTTCAGGCCCCAGGGGTCCGGAAAGCGGGTAAAGATCCCGCCGTTGGGGCTGTTCAGGTTTTCGACTAGCACAAAATGCAGATCAGCAGGATCGGGTGCGTTGCTGCCCTCCTGGGCGAGGTCGATCATCGCCTGCGTGGCGAGCGATGTGGTCGATGAGACACCGAACACGGTCACCGGTCCATCCGCCAAGTACTTCACGATGTCTTGGTTCAGCGTCTGAGCTGCGTCGAGCAGACTCTGTTGGTAATTGGACGGATTCAGCGGTTCAACAACAGGCGTGTACCCCGCGTATACCGACTGGCCCGGGAACGGATTAACTGGATCGACGAACAGGTCCATGACCCGTTGGTCATAGACCTCTCCGGGGTCGGGCGTCATGACATAGCCCATGATCAATGCGGTGCCGCTGCCCTCACCGAAAGCGACTCCCGCACCAAGTACCGAGGTCATCCCTATCAGGCCGGCGCAGCCCCCCGCAACCACACCGACCGTCAGCCACCGATAGCTGGAATGCTTCATCAAATCCCCCGTTTACTTCGGACACACGTCCGTGTCAGGGTACACATGAACGCGCCCCAGCGCCTGTCGAGGCCCCAGATATTTGCCAGCGGCCTCCGGTGGCCGCATCGGACGATAGGGTGGCCCACGTGGCTCTTCCAGCGCCGGGGAACGACCGAGCGGCGATAGTCACCGGCGCATCGTCGGGAATCGGCGCCGCGGTGGCACGTGAGCTCGCGCGGCGCGGCCACCAGCTGATCGTGGTGGCGCGTAGCGCCGACCGGCTGCACGCACTGGCGGCGGAGCTGAGTCCGCGGCCGGTGCATGTACTGCCCGCCGACCTGTCCTGCCGAACCGATCGCGCCACGCTGCCGGGCCGGATCGCCGAGTTGGACCTGGTTCCGGATGTGCTGGTCAACAACGCCGGTCTATCGGTGGTGGCGCTGGCCGCGAAATCGGATCCCGATCGCCAGCTTAACCTGGTCGAGGTCGATGTCGCTGCTGTGGTCGACCTGTGCAGTAGGTTTTTGCCAGGGATGGTGGCGAGGGGGCGCGGCGCCGTACTGAATGTGTCGTCGGTCGCGGGATTCGGTCCGTTGCCCGGGCAGGCGACTTACGGTGCCGCCAAGGCCTTCGTCGCCTCCTACACCGAAAGCCTGCGCAGTGAGC
>CAYNJD010000504.1:0-2133 GCA_964397355.1 uncultured Mycobacterium sp.
CCGGGATGAAGCCGCCGCGGCGCAGGAACACCCGCGGATAGAACACGTCGGAGACCGCGGCCAGCGCGGCGAAATCCAGCGGACGTCCCTCGGCGTCGCGCACCCACAGTGTGGTGATCGACGACTCGCTGGTCACCCCCTCGTCGGGGATCGGCCCCTGGGTGAAGCGCATGTCGTAGCGCTTGGACCACACGATGGCCTTGAGGAACTCACCGCGCGGGACATCCTCGGGTGCAGCGGCTTTCGGCGGGCCGGCTTCGACATCCGCCCAGGTGTCGCGGTGCAGGCCGAACACCGCGGTGGCTGTGGTCTTGACCTCGTCACCCTGGCGCAGCTCGAGGATCCAGTGCTGGTTGCTGCGGTTGGTGCGTGCGGCGCGCAGCATGATGTCGAACTCGCCGTCGGCGATGGGCGCGGCGTAGTTGACCGTCAACGCCAGCGGGTCACCGATGCGGTCCGGGTGGGACTCGACGGCGCGCAGCAGCACCGCCGCGGTGATCCCGCCGAACGGGCCGACCATGTTGGCCCACTCCGGGTCGGTCGCCCCGCGCACGACGCCGGTGTCCACGTGATCCAGGCGCATGGCGCGGTCGAAGGGGTGTGCGTCGGGCATGGGTGTCTTTCGGGTGGGCGGCACGATCATCGGTCACGCTATCGCGGGCCTGCATACCCGCCGCCGACCACGGCCGGTATCGCCAGCGCTATCGCCTTCGGTGCTTGCACATGGGAACCACCGCGGTGCCGATGTTGCTGGTGTGACGGCATGCAGTAGGGATCTTGGTCGAGGGCACCGTAGCCTGGATGAGTGAGCTTCCCATCGGCCGCGACCGTCACCTTGACCGCCGATTTCGCCCGCGAGTTCCCGGAGCTGGCGGTGCGCTTTCAGGCCGAGCCGCCACCGCAGCCGCGGCTGCTGGTGCTCAACGAGGCACTCGGCAAAGAGTTCGGCCTGGACCCGGCCTGGCTGCGCAGCCCCGAGGGCATCGGGCTGCTGACCGGCACCAACGTTCCCGACGGCGCGATTCCGGTGGCGCAGGCCTACGCCGGACACCAGTTCGGCAATTACATTCCGCTGCTCGGCGACGGCCGGGCGCTGCTGCTGGGTGAGCTCACCGACGCAGCGGGCCGGCGCCGCGACCTGACCCTCAAGGGCTCCGGGCGCACCGCGTTCGCCCGCGGCGGCGACGGCCTGGCGGTGGTCGGCCCGATGCTGCGCGAATACCTGATCAGCGAGGCCATGCACGCGCTGGGCATCCCCACCACCCGCTCGCTGTCGGTGGTGGCCACCGGCCGCGACGTGCAACGCGAAGGGATGCTGCCCGGGGCGGTGCTGGCCCGGGTGGCCGCCAGCCACCTGCGGGTGGGCAGCTTCCAGCTGGTGGCCCAGCAGGCCCGCGCCACCGGTGAGCTGGGGCTGCTGCGCCGGCTGGCCGACCACGCCATCACCCGGCATCACCCGCAGGCCGCCGATGCCGAAAACCCTTACCTGGCACTGTTTACCGCGGTCGTCGACGCCCAGGCATCGCTGGTGGCGCAATGGATGCTCGTCGGGTTCGTGCACGGGGTGATGAACACCGACAACATGACGATCTCCGGGGAGACCATCGACTACGGGCCGTGCGCGTTCATGGACGCCTACGACCCGGCGACGGTGTTCAGCTCCATCGACTACGCCGGGCGCTACGCCTACGGCAACCAGCCGCTGGTGGCGCAGTGGAACCTGGCCCGCTTCGCCGAGACGCTGCTGCCGCTGTTCGCCGACGACGAGGACACCGCGCTGGCGACGGCGGTGGAAACCCTGGAAGGGTTCATGCCGCGCTACCACGGCCACTGGTCGGCCGGCATGCTGGCCAAATTCGGGCTGACCGGGGGCGCCGAGGCTGCCGGCGTGATCGATCAGGCGCTGGCGCTGTTGAGCGAGAACGCCGTGGACTACACCTCGTTCTTCCGGGCGCTGAGCGCGGCGGGCCGCGGCGAGGTCGGCGGGGCGTTGGCGGGCAACGCCTTTGGTGACTGGCTGGTGCGCTGGCGTGCACTGGATCCCGATGTGGATGCGATGGACCGGGTCAACCCGGTCTACATTCCGCGCAACCACCTGGTGGAGCAGGCGCTGACCGCGGCGATGCGCGGCGA
>CAYNJD010000505.1:0-2133 GCA_964397355.1 uncultured Mycobacterium sp.
GGGTCCACGACCTCACCGAAGATGGTGTGCTTGCGGTTCAGGTGCGGGGTCTGGCCGACGGTGATGAAGAACTGCGATCCGTTGGTGCCGGGGCCGGCGTTGGCCATCGCGAGCAGGTAGGGCTTGTCGAACACCAGCTCCGGGTGGAACTCGTCCTCGAACTTGTAGCCCGGGCCACCGCGGCCGGTGCCCGTCGGGTCACCGCCCTGGATCATGAAGCCGCCGATCACCCGGTGGAAAACCGCGCCGTCGTAGAACGGTCCCGACGAGCCGCCGGAGGCGTTGGCGGTCGAGTATTCCTTGGTCCCCTGAGCCAGCCCGACGAAGTTGGCGACGGTCTTGGGGGCGTGGTTGCCGAACAGCGCGATCTTGATGTCGCCGCGGTTGGTGTGCAGCGTGGCGGTGGCGGTGGCGATGGGGCTGGTGGTCATGGGATCACAGTGTGCCATTCCCGGCGTGGTGGGCTGCGTCACGGGTAGCGTTGCACCATGCGCTCGTCGACCAAGCCCCAGCTGACCCATCGAGAACGCCTGACCCAAGGCCTGGCACACACCGCGGCCGGGCCGGTAGACGTGGCCCGCGGGGCCGCCGGGCTCAGCGGCGCCGCCGTGCAGCGCGGCGCCGTGGAACTGCGCAGGCGCTATCGGGAGAGCCGGCTGGCGCACCATGTGGCCGAAGCCGCCGACGCCGCCGCCCGGGAGTTGGCGGCCGCCCAAGAGGTGGTCGCCGGGCTCCCGGACAAACTCGAGTACGGCCAGCCGCGGCGACGCCGTATCCGCCGTTCCTGGGTGATCGCCGGGGTCGCCGGTGCGGTCTTGGCCGCCGGCGGGGCCGTGGCGGTCATGATCCGGCGTTCGAGCCGGCCGGAGGAACCCTCGCCGCGCCCGCCGAGCGTGGACGCGCAACACAAGGTTTAGAAAGCTTGTGGAGCCTAGGAGATTCGAACTCCTGACATCTGCCTTGCAAAGGCAGCGCTCTACCAACTGAGCTAAGGCCCCTGATGGGACGCGTGGGCCTAGGAGGACTCGAACCTCCGACCTCTTCGTTATCAGCGAAGCGCTCTAACCGCCTGAGCTATAGGCCCGTAGTCGACTACGACCGAGCGCCGAGATTACCGCACCCGAGGCCCGCCGACCAAAATGGCCCAAAATGCCGGTCAATCCCGGTCGGCCAGCGTCACCTCGACACCGCCGACCACGTCGGTGCTCAGGTTGTAGATCACCACACCGAGGGTGGCCATCGCGGTCAGCACGACGACGTTGACCAGTCCGATCAACGCGGCGCCGCCGAAGATCGAACTCGCCGAAACCAGTTCCGCGGCACTGTTGTTGGTCAGCAGGTCACCCACGTTGCTGTTCAGCTTGCTCCAGACGCCCATCGCTCCCAGCAGCACGTACAGCACCGCGACGGCGATCATCCACACGAAGAACAGCGCCGTCGACAGCAGCAGCGACACCTTCAGCGCGCTCCACGGGTCGATCCGGCGGATCTGCATGCTGGCCCGCACCGGCCCGCGCGGCCCGGCCGACACCCGGGGGCGACGGGGCTGCTGAGGGCGTCGTTGGGCGCCTTCGGACAAGTCGGGCAGCTCGCTGCCGTAGGCGTCGTCGGGCTGAGCCGGTTTGGCGGGCTGCTTAGCCGGTTTGGCCGGCGGCTGGGCCGGCTTGGCTGCCGCTTTGGCCGGCTGCGCCGGTGCCGCGGCGTTGGCCGGTTGCGCCGGTGCCGGCTGCTGCGCACCGGGTGCGGCGGTGCCGGACACAAAGCGGCGCAGCCGCTCGTCCACACCGGGGGAGTGGGCGGCCGCCGTGGGTTCAGCGGGCCGAGCCGGTTCGGCCGTCCGGGCCGGTTCGGTGGGTCGGGACGGCGCGGGCTGGCGGGTCTGGCCGCCGCGCTGCCAGGGCGGTGCCTCGCCGGTATCGGTTATCCGGCCCGGCCGGCCCGCAGGCCGCTGACCGGCGGCGTCGGCAGAGCCATTGCCCGGGGGCTCGGCCTTACCCGGGCCGTTGCCCGGGTGCCCCGGCTCGTTCGGTGCGCTCACCCACGGCTCCTTCGCTGTGTCTCCGAGCCGCCCGGCGGCCGGGTTTCCAGTCGGGTTCAGCTACCCGAGTCCTCGTCGGCCGCCTCTTCGTCGGC
>CAYNJD010000506.1:0-2131 GCA_964397355.1 uncultured Mycobacterium sp.
CCCTTGGCGCCGAGCGCGACACCCAGCCGGATGATCTCGGCCAGGCCGCGGGTGATGATCGCCGCCGCCGTGTTCTCCCCCAGGCCCATCCCGGCCGCCATCCCGCAGGCCAGCGCGATGACGTTCTTGCAGGCGCCGCCGATCTCGGTGCCGATCACGTCGGCGTTGGTGTACGGCCGGAAGTAGCCGGTGTTGAGCATCCGCTGCAACGCCACCGCCCGCCCGGAGTCGGTGCAGGCCACCACGGTCGCGGCCGGCTGCTCGGCGGCGATCTCGGCCGCCAGGTTGGGCCCGGACACCACGGCGACCTGCCCGGGGTCGACGCCGGTCACCGCGGCGATCACTTGGCTCATCCGCATCAGGGTGCCCAGTTCGATGCCCTTGGCGACGCTGACCAGGGTGGCTCCGTCGGCCAGGTGCGGCGTCCACGCCTCGAGATTGGCCCGCATGGTCTGCGCCGGCACGGCCAGCACCACCGTGGTCAGGCCGTCGAGCGCCTCGGCCGGGTCGGTTGTGGCCCGCACCGCGTCCGGCACCGCGAAGCCCGGCAGATAGTCGGGGTTGCGGTGGGTGTCGTTGATCTGCGCGGCGATGTCGGGCCGGCGCGCCCACAGCCTGACCTGGCTGCCGGCGTCGGCGAGCACCTTAGCCAGCGCCGTGCCCCATGCCCCGGCCCCCATCACCGCGACGGTGCCCTCGGTGCCCACTGACATCACCTCCCTAGGCGCATCACCATAGCGGCGATCGCAACCGCGGCGGAGCGGGTCGCCGCCATCGCGCCGGCGGGGGCGATACGCAAGCGGACGAACCCGACGCTGGCAGGATGGCCGTTGTGAACTCCGTGGCCGGGGAACCCGGTATCGGCCTGATCATCGCCGTCAAACGGCTCAGCGTGGCCAAGACCAGGCTGGCGCCGGCGTTTCCGGCACCGCAGCGCGAAGCCGTGGTGCTGGCCATGCTGGTCGACACCATCCTCGCGGCCTCGGCGGCCCGAGATCTGGCTCACATCACCGTGGTCACCCCCGACGAGGCCGCCGCCGCGGCCGCGGCCGAGCTGGGTGCCGAGGTGCTGGAGGATCCCACCCCGGCCGGTCACGGCGACCCGCTGAACAACGCACTCGCCGCCGCCGAAACAGCGGTGGGATTACCGAATATTGTTGCGCTGCAGGGCGATCTGCCCGCATTGCAGTCCTACGAACTCGACGAGGCGATCGCCGCCGCGCGGGCTCACCGGCGTAGCTTCGTCGCCGACCGGCACGGTATGGGTACCGCCGCGCTCTTCGCGTTCGGGAGTGCCCTGGGCCCGCGGTTCGGCCGGGACTCGGCGACACGGCACCGGCAGTCCGGCGCGTTGGAGCTGACCGGCGCGTGGCCCGGCCTGCGCTGCGACATCGACACGCCCGAGGATCTCGCGGTGGCCCGACAGCTCGGGGTCGGTGCTGCCACGACCCGCGCGCTGGCACAATCCAAGTCCGGTGGCAGCAACACCCGGTGATGAGTAATGATTTCGGGGTGGACGAAATCGAGGGCGGCCAACTCACCGAGACGCGCGGCGACGACACCGACTGGCGCCCGCATGACGCCACCCCGAGCGCCCCGCCGGCCGCGACCGCGGCCCCGGCTGCCGACCACGACGACGAACTGCCCGCGGCTCGCTACCTGAACCGGGAGCTGAGCTGGCTCGACTTCAATGCGCGGGTGCTGGCATTGGCCGCCGACACCTCGCTGCCGTTGCTGGAACGGGCCAAGTTTCTGGCTATTTTCGCCTCCAACCTCGATGAGTTCTACATGGTCCGGGTCGCCGGTCTCAAACGCCGCGACGAGATGGGGCTGTCGGTGCGCTCGGCCGACGGGCTGACCCCGCGGGAGCAACTGCGCCGGATCGGCGAGCAGACCCAAAAGATCGCCACCCGTCACGCGCGGGTGTTCCTCGAGTCGGTGCGCCCGGCGCTGGCCTCCGAAGGGATCCACATCGTCACCTGGGCCGACCTGCTGCCGGCCGAGCGCGACCAGCTGTCGGTGTACTTCCACGAGCAGGTGTTCCCGGTGCTGACGCCGCTGGCGGTCGACCCGGCGCACCCGTTCCCGTTCGTCAGCGGGCTCAGCCTGAACCTGGCGGTGACGGTCAAGC
>CAYNJD010000507.1:0-2129 GCA_964397355.1 uncultured Mycobacterium sp.
CGGATGTTCCGACTCCGACTCGACCGAAGCCCAGTCCGGCGACTCGAACGCCACGAAGTCCGAGCAGAGCACGCACGGGCCGTCGTTCCCGCAGTGCGGGGGCATCAGCGACGAGACCGTCACCAACCTGACCCGGGTGTCGGGGCTGGTCAACACCGCGCAGAACTCGGTGGGCTGCCAGTGGCTGGCCCGCGGCGGCATCATGGGCCCGCACTTCTCCTTCTCCTGGTACCGCGGCAGCCCGATCGGCCGGGAGCGCAAGACCGAGGAGGTGTCGCGCACCTCCGTGGAGGACATCAACATCGACGGCCACAGCGGATTCATCGCGATCGGTACCGCCCCGACCATGGGCGACAACCTGTGTGAGGTCGGCATCCAGTTCAAGGACGACTTCATCGAGTGGTCGGTGAGTTTCGCCCAGAAGCCGTTTCCGGACCCCTGCGACGTCGCCAAAGAGCTGACTCGCCAGTCGATTGCGAACGCCAAATGAGCCGCCGGATCCTGGCCAGTGCCGCCTGCGTGTTGGCGGTGTTGATCAGCTTGACGGGCTGCTCGCGTGAGGTGGGCGGCACCGCGGTCAAGGCCGGCGCCGGCGACACCCAGCGCAACAACAACTCCGAACGGCAGTACCCGAACCTGCTCAAGGAGTGCGAGGTGCTGACCACCGACATCCTGGCCAAGACGGTGGGCGCCGACCCGCTGGACATCCAGAGCACCTTCGTGGGCGCGATCTGCCGTTGGCAGGCCGCCAACCCGGCCGGGTTGATCGACATCACCCGGTTCTGGTTCGAGCAGGGCAGCCTGGACAACGAACGCAAGGTCGCCGAGTTCCTGAAGTATCAGATCGAGAACAAGTCCATCGTGGGCGTGCCCTCGATCGTGATGCGCCCCGAGGATCCGAACGGTTCCTGCGGGGTGGCCAGCGACGCCGCCGGCGTGGTCGGCTGGTGGGTCAACCCACAGGCACCCGGGATCGACGCGTGCGAGCAGGCGGTCAAGCTGATGGAGCTGACGCTGGCGACGAACTCCTAATCGGGAGCGTTTTTGCGTGCCGGGTCCCTGGCGTGCGTCCCTGATCTGGGATCTTCGGTGGGGGACGGTAGGTGTTGTGCCCGCCTTGGCGCGACAATGAGCTGACTTCGCCAGGCAGACTGTCGATTGTCGCTATGAGCGTTCGTGGGGCTTCGCCCCGATGTGGGGACGGAAATGGGCGCCCAGTTGGAATCTGACGACGTGACACGGGCGTGTCGCGTCGTGAAATTCCAACTCGCGGCCGGCACACCCGCGTTGGGTGTCCCGCAATTTTCGAGTGAGGCGGGCGCAAGCACTCTCCCTCCCCGCGTGGTGCGTGTTGTGAAATGGGAGCGCTCATCACGATTTGTTCAGAGACGTTCCAGACACTCGATACCCTTCTCGGGCCGCTCGCGCTTTACGGTCGGGAAATGAACGACCTTCCATGTCTCAGCGGCACGGCCCTCCGCCAGGTCTGTACCGTGGCAGCGATTTTGACGTGATTTGTCAGCGCGGCACCTGGAAATCCACCAGTGCCGCTGATCCCAGCTCCACACCTGCCCAACTGCCCGTCACCCGCAGCACCGCCATGGCCGATGTCGGGAATTTCTCCGAGATTCGTTGGGTGACAGTCGTATCCGTGCCCGCCGCGCCGGCCAGCCCGAGCGCAACAGTCGACATAGCCGGTTCGTGGCCGATCACCAGCAGGGTGCGCACGTCGTCGCCGACGGTGTTGATCGTCGCGATGACCGTTCCAGGTGTCGCGGCATAGAGCTCGTCGACGTAGCGCACCGGTGCGGTCACCCGAGTCTGCTCACAGGTCTGCCGGGTGCGGGTGGCCGTCGAGCACAGCACCGCATCGATGTCGGTGTGCTCACGCAGCCAGTCGCCGGCCAGGCCGGCCTCCCGGATCCCGCGCGGCGCCAGCGGGCGGTCATGGTCGGCCACGCCATCGGGGTAGCCGGACTTGGCGTGGCGCAGCAGGATCAGGGTGCGGTGCTCGTCGCTCATCTGCCCCAGGCTAGGCCACCCCTGCGTGACCGCTGTGCCGCATGTGACGGACGTGATCACGACGTCCTCCGAGCCCCCGGACCTGCCGACCAGGGTCCACGGACTTG
>CAYNJD010000508.1:0-2124 GCA_964397355.1 uncultured Mycobacterium sp.
TATCGGCCCACCGAGCACGCCAACAGCATCGCCTGGCTGCTCTGGCACAGCGCCCGGGTGCAGGACATCCAGCTGGCCCAGGTCGCCGGCGTGGAGCAGGTGTGGACCCGTGACGGCTGGGTGGACCGGTTCGGGCTGGACCTGCCGCGCGAGGACACCGGCTACGGCCACGGCCCGGCCGAGGTCGCCAAGGTCCGCGCTCCGGCGCAGCTGCTGGCCGACTACTACCGGTCCGTGCATCAGCTGACCCTGGATTACCTCGAGGGTGTCACCGCCGACGAACTGGCCCGGGTCGTCGACACCCATTGGGATCCACCGGTCACCGCAGGGGTGCGGCTGGTCAGCATCCTCGACGATTGCGCCCAGCACCTGGGCCAGGCCGCGTACCTGCGGGGCTTACAAGGTTGAGCAGCCGGTAGAACTTGACACCTGTCGAGGGTGGGTGCGACCCGGGTCACAACCGGGACTAGCATGGCGCCATGACCGCCACCACGCCAGCTGCCACCGCCCTCTCCGGCACCGACACCGTGCTCAACCCCGCCACCGGGGCCACCGCCGGTGAGGTGCGCTGGACCGATCCATCCGACGTCGAGGCGATCGCCGCCGGACTGCGCACCGCCCAGCGGGAATGGGAGGGGCGCGGGGCCAAGGGCCGAGCCAAGGCGATGGCGCGGTTCGCGGTGTGGCTCGGCGAGCACCGCGACGAGATCGAGAAGCTGCTGATCGCCGAGACCGGTAAGTCCAGCACCGACGCCGCGCAAGAAGTGCCGCTGCTGATCATGATTCTGTCGTACGTGATCAAAGTGATGGACAAGGCGATGGCGCCGGAGACCCGGCCGGCGGCGCTGCCGCTGATGGCGGTCAAGAAGATCGCCGTCCACTACCGGCCGCGTCCGGTGGTGGGCGTGATCGCGCCGTGGAACTACCCGGTGGCCAACGCGTTGATGGACGCGATCGGCGCGTTGGCGGCCGGCTGTGCGGTGCTGCTCAAGCCGTCCGAGCAGACCCCGCTCACCGCGGAACTGCTGCGGCAGGGCTGGCAGGCCTCCGGCGGCCCGGATGTGTTCGCGGTGGTCCAGGGCGCCCGCGAGGTGGCCGAAGCGGTGATCGACAACTCCGACTACGTGCAGTTCACCGGGTCGACCGCCACGGGACGCAAGGTGGCCGAGCGGGCTGCGGGCCGGCTGGTGCCGTTCAGCCTCGAACTGGGCGGCAAGGACCCGATGATCGTGTGCGAGGACGCCGACATCGACCTGGCTGCGCACGCCGCGGTGTGGGGGGCGATGTTCAACGCCGGGCAGACGTGTGTGTCCGTCGAGCGGGTCTATGTGCTCGAGCCCGTCTACGACAAGTTCGTCGCCGCGGTCGTCCGCGACGTGGAGGCGCTGCAGATGGGTGCCGGCGAGGGCACGCACTTCGGGTCGCTGATCAACGAGGCGCAGCTCGCGATCACCGAACGGCACGTCAAAGAGGCGGTGGCCGCCGGTGCGCGCGCATTGACCGGCGGTGAGCGCGGCGCCGGACCGGGCAGTTTCTATCAGCCCACCGTGCTGGTCGACGTTGACCACTCGATGGCCTGCATGACCGAGGAGACCTTCGGCCCGACCCTGCCGATCATGAAGGTCGCCAGCGTCGACGAGGCGATCCGGCTGGCCAACGACAGTCCCTACGGGTTGAGCGCCTCGGTGTTCTCCGGCGACGTCGAACGCGCCAAAGACATTGCGGTCCAACTTGACTGCGGTGCGGTGAACATCAACGACGTGATCTCAAACCTGATGTGCACGACGGCACCGATGGGCGGCTGGAAGACGTCGGGTATCGGGGCGCGCTTCGGCGGTGTAGACGGAATCCGCAAGTTCTGCCGGCAGGAGGCCGTCGTCGCGCCGCGCACGAATGTCGGTGCGGGCGGCAACTACTACCACAATTCGCTCAAAGCGCTGGCCCGGATGAACGGGCTGATGACCCGTATGGCGCTGGCGCGGCCGCGCCGCACGGCCAAATAGTGCGCTTCCTTTCGGCGGCACTGTTCTGGTTGCTGGCCACCGCGAGCCTGGCGGTGACGCTGCCGACGGTGTGGGCGCAGTGCAATCTCGTCGACGCCGACGGCTACGCGCGGCTGGCGCG
>CAYNJD010000509.1:0-2112 GCA_964397355.1 uncultured Mycobacterium sp.
CGAGCCTCACCGCCAGGAACCGTGCCACCGGCACCGCGTAGACGAAGTACATCTGCCGGTCGCTGTCGGCGAACCACGGCAGGAAACCGGCGCAGTAGCCGACCAGCGCCGCGGCGTAGCGCCAGTCGTGGCGCACCAGGGTCCGCCACAGCGCGTAACCCAGCACGGGCACCGCCAACCACCACATCGCCGGCGTGCCCACCAGCAGCACGGCCTTGACGCAGGACTGGGCGCCGCAGCCGGGAACGTCGTGCTGGTCGATCGCGTAGAGCACCGGGCGAAGCGACATCGGCCAGGCCCACGGCTTGGACTCCCACGGATGGTGGTTGCCGGCGGCGTTCGTCAGGCCGGCGTGGAAGTGATACGCCTGATAGGTGTAGTGCCACAGCGAACGCAGCGCGTCGGGCACCGGGAAACGGCTCTGCAGCCCGATCGACTGGCCTTCCTCGTGGCGACCCACCCCGGTCTCGGAGGCGAACCACGCCGCGTACGACGCCAGATACACCCCGAACGGGATGAGCACCATCGCGTAGGCCGTGGGTACGACGTCGCGTCGCAGCGTGCCCAGCCAGGGCCGGCGCACCCGATACTGTCGACGAGCGGCGACGTCGAATGCCAGCGACATCGCGCCGAAGAACACCACGAAATACAGCCCGGACCACTTGGTCGCGCACGCCAACCCCAGCAGCACGCCCGCGCCGAAACGCCACCAGCGCACCCCGAGCCGTGGACCCCACGGCGTCGCGCCGCTACGGCCCTCGGTCAGCACGGTGTGCATCCGCATTCGCACCTGGTCACGGTCGACGATCAGCGCCCCGAACGCCGCCACCACGAAGAAGGTCAGGAAGCCGTCCAGCAGTGCGGTGCGCGCGGCCACGAAACTGACCCCGTCGCCGACCAGCAGCAACCCGGCGACCCCGCCGGCCATCGTCGAGCGGGTCATCCGGCGCACGATCCGTACCAGCAGCGCCACCGTGATCACGCCGAGCAGGGCGCTGGTGAACCGCCAGCCCAGCCCGTTGTAGCCGAAGATCGCCTCGCCGATTGCGATCAGCTGCTTGCCGACCGGGGGGTGAACCACCAGGCCATAGCCGGGATTGTCCTCGACGCCGTGGTTGTGCAGCATCTGCCAGGCCTGCGGCGCGTAGTGCTTCTCGTCGAAGATCGGGGTGCCGGCGTCGGTCGGCGAGTAGAGATTGGAGAACCGGGTCACCGCGGCCAGCGTGGTGACCGCCACGGTGACCGCCCAGCCGCGCGCGCGGTCGATAGGCCCGAAATCGGCCACCGGCACCAGCAGTCCCGGGCTGATCACCGGAGCCGTGCGCTCCACCGCGGCCGCGGGAGTAGCAGCGGTCAGAGCGGTCACGGACACGATCGTAGGCTGTGCGCCATGCCCGATGGTCGATTGCTGCTGGGGGCCACCCCGCTGGGCCGGCCCGATGACGCGTCACCGCGGCTGGTCGAGGCACTGAGCACCGCCGACGTGGTGGCCGCCGAGGACACCCGGCGGGTGCGGACGCTGGCCAAGGCGCTCGGTGTGCAGATCGCCGGACGGGTGGTCAGCCTGTTCGACGCCAACGAGGCCGCGCGGGTGCCGACGTTGGTGGCCGACGTCGAGGCCGGGGCCACCGTGCTGGTGGTCAGTGACGCCGGGATGCCGCTGATCAGCGACCCCGGCTATCGCCTGGTGGCCGGCTGCGTGGAGGCGGGCCTGCCGGTGAGCTGCCTGCCCGGTCCCTCGGCGGTGACGACGGCGCTGGCGGTCTCCGGGCTGCCTGGCGAGAAGTTCTGCTTCGAGGGCTTCGCGCCGCGTCGGCAGGCTGCCCGCCGAGCCTGGCTGGCGTCGCTGACCGATGAACGGCGCAGCTGTGTGTTCTTCGAGTCGCCGCGGCGGCTGGCCGACTGCCTGCGCGACGCGGTCGACGAACTCGGTGGTGACCGGCGCGCGGTGGTGTGCCGCGAGCTGACCAAGACCCACGAGGAGGTGCGGCGCGGGACGCTGGCCGAGCTGGCCGACTGGGCGGCCGACGGCGTGCTGGGCGAGATCACCGTGGTGCTGGCCGGGGCGGCCCCGCAGGCCGATATCGCCGCGCTGGTGGCCGAGGTCAACCG
>CAYNJD010000510.1:0-2102 GCA_964397355.1 uncultured Mycobacterium sp.
ACAGGAACGAGAAGCTCAACGCGGACTTGAACGCCGCCTGCGCGTTGTCGGCCGCCCCGCCGTGTCCACCTTCGATGTTCTCGTAGTAGGCGACCCGGTGACCCGCGGCCTCCAGCGCCGCGGTCATCTTTCGGGCATGTCCGGGGTGCACCCGGTCGTCGCGGGTGGAGGTGGTGATCAGCACTGGCGGGTATGCCGCATCGGCCGAAATGTTCTGGTACGGCGAGTATTCGCGGATGAACTCCCAGTCGTCGGGGTTGTCGGGGTCGCCGTACTCGGCCACCCAGGACGCGCCGGCCAGCAGCAGGTGGTAGCGGCGCATGTCCAGCAGCGGCACCTGGCAGACCAGCGCCCCGAACAGCTGCGGGTACGCGGTGAGCATGATCCCCATCAGCAGCCCGCCGTTACTGCCGCCCACCGCGCCGAGCTGGTCCACCGTGGTGATGCCGCGGTCGACGAGATCGGTGGCCACCGCGGCGAAGTCCTCGGCAACCAGGTGCCGGCCGGCGCGCATCGCCTGGGTATGCCAGCCCGGCCCGTACTCGCCGCCGCCGCGGATGTTGGCCAGCACGTAGGTGCCGCCGCGGGCCAGCCACAGCCGGCCCAGCACGCCGTCGTAGCCGGGGGTGCGCGCCACCTCGAATCCGCCGTAGCCGCCCAGCAGCGTCGGGCCGGTCGCAGCGGGCGGGCGCACCACGAAGTAGGGGACCGCGGTGCCGTCTTTCGAGGTGGCGAAGTGCTGGGTGACCTCCAGGCCGTCGGCGTCGAAAAACGCCGGAGCGGACTTGATCTGCATCAGCGGACCGTCGACCGGGCCGTGCAGCAACCGCGACGGGCTGTCGAAGCCACTGGAGTCCAGGAAGATCTCGTCGCCGGTGTCGTCGGCGGCCGCGATCACGGTATTGGTGTTGGCCGGCACCTCGGCGACCGGACGCCGCCGCCAGTCACCGGGCGTGACCAGCTCCACCCGGCTGGCGACGTCGCGCAGCGTGACCAGCACCAGCCGGTCACGGGTCCACGCGTAGTGGTGCAGCGCGGTGTGGGCGTCGGGTTCGAAGACGACACTCAATTGTGCGGTGCCGGCAAGGAATTCGTCGTATTCGGCCGCCAGCAGCGAGCCCGCACGGTAGGACGCGGTGCCGGTGTCCCAGTCGGTGCGCAGTTCGACCAGGATCCACTGCCGGTGCACCGACACCGACGCGTCGGTGGGCGCGTCGATGCGGATCAGCTCACCGTCACGCAGCTCGTAGACCTCGTCGTTGAAGAAGTCGACGGCCCGCGAGACCAGCGTCCGCTCGAACCCCGGGGTGCGGTCGCGGCCCGCGCCCACCACCACGTCGGATGCCTTCCCGGCGAACACCGTCTCGGCGCCGGTGAGCGGCTGACCGCGACGCCACCGCTTGACCATCCGCGGATAGCCGGAATCGGTGAGCGAGTCCGGCCCGAAGTCGGTGCCGACCAGCACGGTGTCCTCGTCCTCCCAACCGATGCGGGTCTTGGCTTCGGGAAGCTGGAAGCCACCAGAAGCAGGGGGGACGAATTCCCGTGTAGTCATGTCGAATTCACGCACCACCACCGCATCCGAACCGCCGGGCGACAGTGACACCAGCGCCCGGGTGAACTCCGGCTCGATAACGTTGGCGCCGCCCCACACCCAGTTGGTGTCATCGGCACGGGCCAGCTCATCGAGGTCGATCACCACGTCCCAGTCGGGTGCGGCACTGCGGTAGCTGTCCAGCGTGGTGCGTCGCCACAGCCCGCGCGGGTTGGCGGCGTCCCGCCAGAAGTTGTAGAGGAACTCACCGCGGCGCCGCACGTAGGGAATGCGGGCGTCGGTGTCGAGCACCTCCAACGCCGCGCTGCGCATCGCTTCGAAGTCGTCGCCGGCGAAGTCATCCACGGTCGGGGCGTTGTGAGCGCGCACCCAGTCCAGCGCCTGTTCGCCGGTGACGTCTTCCAGCCACAGGTACGGGTCGTCCAAGTCGTCGGCAGGCATGGAAGTCATTGTGACCGCGACGGTAGTGTGAGTTGTGCAACACCCAGACCTAAGGAGCGCCTACCGATGACCGTTTATGCACGTCCGGGTTCTGCGGGGGCGTTGA
>CAYNJD010000511.1:0-2095 GCA_964397355.1 uncultured Mycobacterium sp.
ACCGCGTCCATCGCCAGGCCCAGGTCCTTGTTCATCAGCGCGGTGGCGAAGCCGGGCTCGAAGTTGCGGTTGGCCGGGGAGGTGGGCACCGGGCCGGGGACCGGGCAGTTGGTGTGCAGCGCCCAGCAGTTCCCGGTCGCGCCGGTCATCACGTCGAACAGCGCCTGGTCGGCCAGGCCGAGTTTTTCGGCCAGCACGAACGCCTCGGCGACGGCGACCTGCTGCACGGCCAGCACCATGTTGTTGCAGATCTTGGCGGCCTGGCCGGCGCCCGCGGCGCCGCAGTGGATGATCTTGGCGGCCATCGGCTCCAGCACCGCCCGGGCCCGCTCCACCGCGTCGGGCTCACCGCCGACCATGAACGCCAGCTTGCCGGCGACCGCGCCGGCGACTCCACCGGACACCGGGGCGTCGAGCTGGTCGAATCCGTGGGAGGCGGCCAGCTCGTGCACCTCGCGGGCGTCGGCGACCGAGATGGTGGAACTGTCGATGAACAGCGTCTGCGGCCGGGCCTCGGTGAGGATCTCGGCGTAGCAGCTCTTCACCGCGTCGCCGTGCGGCAGCATGGTCACCACGGTGTCGGCGCCGGCCACCGCATCGCGAGCGGTCGGCTGGATGGACACCCCGTGCTGCTCGGCGGCCGCGGCGCACGCCGCCACCGGGTCGAAACCACGCACGGTGTGCCCGGCGGCGACCAGGTTCGCCGTCATCGGCGCACCCATATGGCCCAGGCCCAGAAACCCGACGATTGCCATGTGTCTCCTTTTGCGCCGGCTACGGGCCGGACCGGACGCGGGCGGCTTCGGCGCGGCCGACCACCATCCGCATGATCTCGTTGGTGCCCTCCAGGATGCGGTGCACCCGCAGATCCCGGACGATTTTCTCCAGACCGTATTCGCGCAGATACCCGTAGCCGCCGTGCAGCTGCAACGCGGAGTCGGCGACGTCGAAGCAGGCGTCGGTGACGTAGCGTTTGGCCATCGCGCACAGCTCCACCTTGTCGGGCGCGTTGTCGTCGAGGGCGGTCGCCGCGCGCCACAGCAGCAGCCGGGAGGTCTCCAGCGCGGTGGCCATGTCGGCGAGGGTGAACCGGATCGTCGGCTCGTCGAGCAGTGCCTTGCCGAAGGCCTGCCGGTCGGCCAGGTAGCCCCCGGTCTTGTCGAACGCGGCCTGGCCGCCGCCCAGTGAGCAGGCCGCGATGTTGATCCGGCCGCCGTTGAGGCCGTTCATCGCGATGTTGAAGCCGTTGCCCTCGCCTTCTCCGCCGCCCAGCATCGCCTCGGCGGGCACCCGCACCCCCTCCAGGATCACCTGGGCGGTGGGCTGGGAGTTCCAGCCCATCTTCTGCTCGGCGGCGCCGAAACTCAGTCCCGGCGTGTCCTTTTCGATGATGAAGGTGGAGATGCCCCGCGGGCCGTTGTCCCCGGTGCGGGCCATCACCACGTAGACGTCCGAGACGCCGGCGCCGGAGATGAACTGCTTGACGCCGTCGAGTACGTAGTCGGCGCCTTGACGCACCGCGCGGGTGCTCAGCGCGCTGGCGTCCGAGCCCGCACCGGGCTCGGTGAGGCAGTAGCTGGCGACCGCTTTCATCGGTGCCAGCTGCGGGACCCAGGTCTTGCGCTGCTCCTCGGTGCCGTAGGTATCGATCATCCAGGCGCACATGTTGTGGATCGACAGGTAGGCGGCGATCACCGGGTCGGCGATCGCCAGCTGCTCGAAGATCCGTACCCCGTCCAGCCGGCGCAGCCCGGACCCGCCGACGTCGTCGCGGCAATAGATGGCGGCCATGCCCAGCTCGGCGGCCTCCCGCATCACGTCGACCGGGAAGTGGTGGGTGTCGTCCCATTCCAGGGCGTGCGGGGCGAGGCGCTTCTCGGCGAACGCGGCGGCCGTCTCGACGATCACCCGCTCTTCGTCATCCATCACCATCTTCATGCGCAAAGCCCCCTATTGCATTGTGGGGATGTGGAATTCAGCCCCGTCCTTGATGCCCGACGGCCACCGCTGGGTGACGGTCTTGACCTTGGTGTAGAAGGTGATCGAGGCGGTGCCGTGCTGGTTGAGGTCGCCGAAGCCGGACCGCTTCCAGCCG
>CAYNJD010000512.1:0-2090 GCA_964397355.1 uncultured Mycobacterium sp.
CTGCGCGGCGGTGCGGCGGGCCCGGTCTTCGGGGGTGCGCTGCGCCCAGTAGTTCGTCACAACGTAGGCGCCGTGGGCCCCGTCGAAGGCCCGCCGCAGACTGGCCTCGTCGTCGAGGTCGGCCTCGATAACCTGCGCGCCGGCCGCGGCCAGCTCGCGGGCGGCGGCGGAATCGGCGCGCCGCGTCAGCGCCCGGGCCGCGAACCGCTGCTCCGGATCGGCCAGGATCGCCCGAACCAGGCCGCCGCCCTGCGACCCGGTGGCTCCGACCACGGCGATGGTGGGTTGCTCGGTCATCGGAATCTCCTCCTCAGTTATGGGTTGATGTGTCAACTCAAATTCCGGAACCGACGATACCGCGTTGAGTTGATATGTCAACTCAACGCGGTAGGATGGCGGTATGCCCGACGGACCATGGCTCGACCCCGAACAACAGCGCGCCTGGCGCAGCTTCGTCGACATGCATCACCAGCTGGAGCGTCACCTGGAGCGCTACCTGCAGCGCGATCATGGGCTCTCGGCGCCGGACTACGAGATCCTGGTCAACCTGTCCGAGGCGCCCGACGGCCGGCTGCGGGCCTTCGAGCTCGCCGAGGCGACCGACTGGGAGAAAAGCCGGCTCTCGCACCACCTGAGCCGGATGGCCAAGCGCGGCTTGCTGCGCCGCGACGCCGGCGAGGGCCGCTACCCCGACATCGTGTTGACCCCGGCCGGTCGCGCCGCCATCGAGCGGGCCGCCCCCGCCCACGCCGCCCGGGTGCGCGAGCTGTTCGTCGACACGCTCGGCCCGAAGCGGCTGGCACTGTTGGGCACCGCCTCCGACGACGTGCTGGCCGCCCTGGAAGGGCACCGCCGCGCCGACGGCTGATTCAGTGCGCGTCGCCGAACGACGGGGACGGCACCGGGATGGTGGCGATGACGGCGGTGCCCGCCCCCGGCCGGGACCGGATGTTGAGCCGGCCGCCGACCAGCTCGGCGCGTTCGGCCATCGACAGCACCCCGTAGCCGCCCATGTCGTCGCCGCCCACCGGGTGCTCGAAGGTGTCGAAGCCGACACCGTCGTCGACGATCTCCAGCCGGGCCACATCGGGATCGGTGGTCACCGCGAACCCCAGCCGCACCGCCGTCGCCCCGGCATGCTTGACGACGTTCTGCAGGCCCTCCTGCGCGATCCGGTACAGCGCCAGCTCGATGTGCTCCGGCACCCGGGTCTCGGCGAGGTCCAGCTCGATCTGCAGCTGTGGGATCGAGCGGGCCAGGCTGGCCAGCCCGCCGGACAAGCCCAGGTCGTCGAGCACCGGCGGCCGCAGCCCGGAGATCGCCACCCGGGTCTCCTGCAGCGTCAGCCCGGCCAGCTCCCGGGCGGCCTCCAACTGGGCGGAGGCCTCGTCGGGGTCGGTGGCCACCAGCCGGGCGGCGGCGTCCAGCCGGTAGGACAGCGTCACCAGCCGCTGCGAGATGCCGTCGTGGATGTCGCCGGCCAGCCGGCGCCGCTCGATCTCCTGGGCCTCGATGACCTGCTCGACGAACAGTTCGTGGGCGCGTTCGCGGGCCACCAGCTGGCGGTGCAGCCGTGCCTGGTGCATGGCGCCGGCGATCAGCCGGCCGATCACCCGCAGCAGCTCGACGTCGCCGGGGGTGAAGTCGCGGCGCGCCACGGTGTGCACGTTGAGCACGCCCACCAGCCCGCCGGGATCGGTCTCCATCGGCACCGACACCATCGAGGTGAACTCGCGCCCGCGCAGCGACTCGATCGGCAGGTAGCGCGGGTCGGCCTCCTTGTCGTCGCTGATCACCACCGGCTCGCGGTGGCTGGCCACCCAGCCCGACACCCCGGAGGTCAGCGGCAGCCGGATCTTGCCCACCTCGGTGTCGAACGGCGGGGTCGCGCCGGTCAGCGTCAGTGAGCGTTCGGTGTCGTCGAGGACGTGCACGAAGCAGACGTCGGTGCCGGTGGCCGCGGTGATCATCCGGGCGGCCGCGGCCGCCAGTGGTTCCACGCCGGGCCCGCTGGAGGCGGCCTGGATGAGCTCCCTCAGCAGCGCCCGCTCATGGGTGGCGTCGACGAAATCCCGCACCGCGGTGGGCTG
>CAYNJD010000513.1:0-2086 GCA_964397355.1 uncultured Mycobacterium sp.
GCGCCCGAGGGCGTCACGTTCGCGGTCGAGACCCCCACCAAGTTCTCGATCTCGGGCATCGACAAGCAGAAGGTCGGTCAGATCTCGGCGAACATCCGCCGCCTGCGCCGCCCCGACCCCTACAAGGGCAAGGGTGTGCGCTACGAGGGTGAGCAGGTTCGCCGCAAGGTCGGAAAGACAGGTAAGTAGTCATGGCGCAATCACACAAGCCTGTCGGGCAGGGCGTTTCGGAGGCCCGACGCAACCACCGGCTGCGCCGGCACGCGCGGCTGCGCAAGAAGATCGCCGGCACCGCCGAGCGTCCCCGGCTGGTGGTGCACCGCTCCTCGCGGCACATCCACGTCCAGCTGGTCGACGACCTGGCCGGCCACACGGTGGCCGCGGCGTCGTCGATCGAGGCCGACGTGCGGGGTGTGGACGGCGACAAGAAGGCCCACAGTGTGCGGGTCGGCCAGCTGATCGCCGAGCGCGCCAAGGCCGTCGGCGTACAGACCGTGGTGTTCGACCGGGGTGGCTACACCTACGGTGGACGGATCGCGGCGCTGGCCGACGCGGCGCGCGAGGGCGGATTGAAATTCTGATGCGCCCAATGACTGACTTCATGAACATGACTGGAAGGACCGCATGATGGCGGAGCAGCCGACCGGGGCCTCCTCGGCAGGTCCCGACACGGGCAGCGCCCCCCGCACCGACAGCCGCGACAGCCGTGGCGGCCGCGGTGGCCGCGACGGTGGTCGCGGTGGCCGGGACAGCCGGGACGGCGACAAGAGCAACTACCTGGAGCGCGTCGTCGCGATCAACCGGGTGTCCAAGGTGGTCAAGGGTGGCCGCCGCTTCAGCTTCACCGCCCTGGTGGTGGTGGGCGACGGCAAGGGCATGGTCGGCGTCGGCTACGGCAAGGCCAAGGAGGTGCCGGCCGCGATCGCCAAGGGTGTCGAGGAGGCCCGCAAGGCCTTCTTCCGGGTGCCGATGATCGGTGGCACCATCACCCACCCGGTGCAGGGCGAGGCCGCCGCCGGAGTGGTCTTCCTGCGTCCGGCCAGCCCCGGTACCGGTGTGATCGCCGGCGGCGCGGTGCGTGCCGTGCTGGAATGCGCCGGGGTGCACGACATCCTGTCCAAGTCGCTGGGCAGCGACAACGCGATCAACGTGGTGCACGCCACGGTGGCCGGGCTGAAGATGCTGCAGCGTCCCGAAGAGGTGGCGGCCCGGCGTGGCCTGCCGATCGAAGATGTGGCGCCCGCTGCGATGCTCAAGGCGCGGCGCGAAAGCGAAGCGCTGGCTGCCAGTGCGGCGCGGGAAGGCACGGCCTGACCCGCGTCGGCGACGATGCAGAGCGCCAGCGATGAGGAGGAGCGACGCAAAATTATGGCAAACCTGAAGATCACCCAGGTCCGCGGCACCATCGGTGCACGGTGGAAGCAGCGCGAGAGCCTGCGTACCCTGGGCCTGCGCAAGATCCGCCAGTCGGTGGTGCGTGAGGACAACCCGCAGACCCGTGGCCTGATCAAGGTTGTCCACCACCTCGTGCAAGTGGAGGAAGCCGAATGACCATCAAGCTGCACGACCTGCGTCCGGCGCCCGGGTCGAAGACCAAGCGCACCCGCGTCGGTCGCGGTGAAGGCTCCAAGGGTAAGACCGCGGGCCGCGGCACCAAGGGCACCAAGGCTCGGAAGAACGTTCCGGTCCGGTTCGAGGGTGGGCAGATGCCGATCCACATGCGGCTGCCCAAGCTGAAGGGCTTCCGCAACCGGTTCCGCACCGAGTACGAGGTCGTCAATGTCGGCGACATCAACCGGCTGTTCCCGGACGGCGGGGCCATCGGCCTCGAGGAGCTGGTGGCCAAGGGTGCGGTCCGGAAGAACACGCTGGTCAAGGTGCTCGGCGACGGCAAGCTCACCGTCAAGGCCGACATCACCGCGCACAAGTTCAGTGGCAGCGCCCGCGAGAAGATCACCGCAGCCGGGGGCAGCGCCACCGAGCTGTAAGTCTTCTCCCGACGTCACGAGATCGCACTCCACCGGTTCGGTGGAGTGCGATTTTGCCTGCCGCAGGCGTGCTCCCCGCTGAGCATCGGCTGTGTCCC
>CAYNJD010000514.1:0-2082 GCA_964397355.1 uncultured Mycobacterium sp.
AATCCGGCACGATCGCGTCCAGCTCCAGGTCGTGCGGGGTGATCTCGGGCTCCAGGCCGGGGTTGATGATCGGCGGGTCGTCGAAGGTGTTGGACGGCAGGAACGACAGGTAGTCGCGGACGTACTGGAACGCCGCGGCCTCGTCGGGGACGACCTGATGGATGTTGCCGTACCGGGCCTGCGCGTCGGCGCCGCCCAGCTCGTCGAGGGTGACGTCCTCACCGGTGACGTCCTTGATCACGTCCGGACCGGTGACGAACATGTAGCCCTGATCGCGCACCGCCACCACCAGGTCGGTCTGGATCGGCGAATACACCGCTCCCCCAGCGCATTTACCCAGAATGATGGAGATCTCCGGCACCAGGCCGCGCAGCAGCTCGTGGCGGCGGCCCAGCTCGGCGTACCAGGCCAGCGACGTCACCGCGTCCTGGATGCGGGCGCCGGCGGAGTCGTTGATGCCGATCATCGGGCAACCGGTCTTGGCGGCCCACTCCATCAGCGCGGCCACCTTGCGGCCGAACATCTCCCCGACCGAACCCTGAAACACCGTCTGGTCGTGGCTGAACACGCAGACCGGCCTGCCGTTGATCCGGCCGTGTCCGGTCACCACGCCGTCGCCGTAGAGCGCGTTCGGGTCGCCGGGGGTCTTGCACAGCGCGCCGATCTCCAGGAAGGTGCCCGGGTCCAGCAGCGCGTGGATACGGGCGCGAGCACTCGGGATGCCCTTCTTCTCGCGTTTGGCGACGGCCTTCTCGCCACCGGGTTCGCTTGCCAGCTCCAGCTTTTCGCGGAGTTCGGACAGCAGTTCGGCGGTGGTCTTCGACGGGACGGGTGGCGGGAGCTGGCCGGTCACGCGCGCCTACTTTCCTTCGATGCGGTTGAGTGCTTCGGTCATGTGTGCGCCCACTTTGGCAATGTACGGCTCGTCGATGGCCTGAATGTGCTCGCCCCCGATGGGCACGATCTCGAGGTCCTTGACGTACTCGCCCCAGCCGCCGTCGGGCTTGCGGGTGGCGTAGGCGGGTTCGAACACGATCGCGTCGTCGTGGTAGCGGTCGGCCATGTAGAGCGTGACGTGCCCGTCGTAGGGCTGGATCTCGATGGTGTCCAGCGCCCGGTTGTCCAGGTACGAGGTGCGCTGGTGCTCGATGATGCCGCCGGGGATCTGCACCCCGCTCTGCGAGACGGCGTCGAGCACGAACTTCACCTGACCCTCGTCGTCGAGCTTCTCCAGCTCCTCATACGGGATCTCGGGGACCTCGACGTTGAAGGTGCGCTCGGCGAACCGGGCGTAGCGGTCCCAGCGGGCCCGCATGCCCTCCTTGCTCTGGTCGATCGGCTCCCCGGGCAGCACCAGGTCGATCAGCCCGACGAAGCGCACGTCGGCGCCGGCACGGGTGAGCCCGATCGCGCACGCGTAGGCCAGCGCGCCGCCCAGCGACCAGCCGGCCAGCACGAACGGCCCGTTGCCGCCGAGCTCCAGCAGCTTGGGCACGTACTCGGCGGCGCGTTCCTCGATGGAGCCCTCCACCCGCTCGATGCCGTACACCGGGAGGTCGGCGGGCAGCCGCTTCATCAGCGGTTCGTAGACCACGGTGGAGCCGCCCGCCGGGTGGAATACGAACAGCGGCACCTTGTTCGAGCCTTCTTTGGGCGCGCGCAGCGTGCGGACGAACCCGTCGACCACGCCTTCCTCGAGCTGGTCGCGCACCACGGTCGCCAGCGCCTCGATGGTCTCGGCGGACGTGACGTCGTCGACGGTGATGACGCCCTCGGCGCGTTCGGACAGCCGGGCGGCCAGCTTCTCGGCGGTGTCACCGTCGAGCGCGGGCAGCGGGTTGAAGATGCCGCCCGGTGACTTGCCGGTGACGATCGCCCAGGTCGCGAACGTGACGCGTTCGGCGGCGTCGCGCGGCGGGACGTCGGCGCCCAGCGCCTCGGTCACCGCTTCCTGGGTCAGCACCTTGGCGGCCGCCGCGGCGGCCGTCGCCTTGGCCACGCCGGACGAGTTCGCGCCCGGGCCCTCGGGGTTGGTGGGCGGGGGCGGCACCGCGTTGGTGGGCGGGGGCGGCACCGCGTTGG
>CAYNJD010000515.1:0-2077 GCA_964397355.1 uncultured Mycobacterium sp.
GGCCGCGGAACTCGGCGACGACCACCAAGGCGGGACGGACGTCGTCGGTTCCGACTGCCACCACCGCCCCTTCCCGCACACCACGGATCTGGGCGGCGACGCGTTCGATCTCGGTGGGGAACACATTGCGTCCGGCCACCGAGATGATCTCCTTGGCGCGGCCGCAGACCACCAGGCCGTCATCGGTGAGGTAGCCGAGGTCGCCGGTGGGAAACCAGGCATCCGGATCGTGTGTGGGCTGGCCGACGTAGCCCGACATCATCGAGGTGCCGCGGATCTCGATCTCGCCGACGTCGCGGCCGGGCACCTCGGCGTGGTGGTCGGTCGTCGGGACGACGCGGACCTGCATGCCGGGGATCGGCACGCCCAGGATCGCGTGCCGACGCGCCGCCGTGGCTCCAGCATCGGCTGCGGCGCCGGCGACTTCGTCATAGCGCAGGCCGGTGCCCGGACGCGGCGCGGTCACCGCGCAGGTGGCTTCGGCCAGCCCGTAAGACGGGGTGACCGCGCGGGGATCGAAGCCGAACTTCGCCAGTTCGGTGGTGAATCGCTGCAGCGCCGCGCAGTCGACGGGTTCGCCGCCGTTGATCGCCACCCGCACTCGGCCCAGGTCGACGTCGGGGATGCGGCGCGCGTACTTGCCGAGCACGCTGTAGGCGAAGTTCGGCGCCGCGGTCAGGGTCGCCCCGCTCTCGTGCAGCCAGCTCAGCCACCGGAACGGCGAGGCCGCAAACGCGGCGGTGGGTGCCAGCCAGACCGGCACCCCGGCCAGCGCACCGCTGAGCAGGAACGTCAGCCCCATGTCGTGATACAGCGGCAGCCACGAACAGCCGGCGTCGGCGGCGACGTCGATCTCGACGTGGTCCAGCAACCCGCTGATGTTGCTCAGCACCGCGGCCGGTGACAACTGCGCGGTGCGCGGGGTACCGGTGGACCCGGCCGTGCCCTGCAGCACCGCCGGGGTATCCGGCGCGGCGGCCACCGGCGTGAACGCCGCCGACCGCTCGGTGGCGGCGGCGGTGACGTCGCGCACCGCGACACCTGTCTCGGCTTCATCCAGCAGCGACAACGGTGCGCCGTGGCTGAAGACGGTGTCGACGCCAATGCCGATGAACCGATTCAGCGTCGAGTGAGCCCACTGCTGCGGGTCGGCGCCGCGCACCGGCCCGGGCAGGATCGACACGCTGCGTCCGGCCAGCCAGGCACCCTGGATCGCGGCGACCAGCTCGACGGTGGGCTCCCCGACCAGCCCGACCGCGCCGGCGCGGTCCGAGTCGAGGATCTTCGAGGCCACACCGTGCGCGCGAGCATGCACCTGCGCCCAGGGCTGCCGCTGCCAGCTGCCGCTGCCCTGGTCGAATATCACCAGGTCCTGCTCCGAGGTGGTCATCGCCCGGGTCAGGGCGGTTGCCAGCACGCTCACGCGTCGGCGGGGACTTTCGCCCGAATGGCCGCTTCGAGGTCCCTGACGGTGTCGCAGGTCAGCAGGTCTTCCTCGGTCAGCGCCACCCCGAGCCGGTCCTCGATGGCGACCATACCGATCGCGAAGGCCACCGAGTCCAGGCCGACGTCGTCGACCAGCCGCGACTCGGGCGTCACCCGATTGAGGTCGACGTTCAGGTCGTCGCGGAGGATCTCACGCAGCGCGACACCGACAGCATCGGTTGGCGATGAGCTCATGCCGAGGGACGCTACACCACAACCAGAAGTAAGGTTAGCCTTGCCCTACTTTGTGACCTCCGACACAGGGTTAGGTAAGGCTTGCCTAGGAGCTGAACCTGTGTCTAAGGTAAGCCGGCGTTCAACGTACACAGGAACCTCATCTCAGATGAGGTCACGATAAGGAGAAGCAATGCAGCTCGCCCTTGCGGCCGGATCGACCGATCGCGACACCGCACCCGGCGTTTCGCCGACGACCCGCACCAACCGTCTGCTGGCCGCCGGGGTCGCCCTGGCCGGCGCCGGTGTGATCGCCGTGAACCCGGTTGCGCCGGTGATCCCGCTGGCCGGCCACCAGCCCGCGGTGCAGCTCACCGCCACCACGGCGGAGAACTGGGAAAACCTGATGGACATGATC
>CAYNJD010000516.1:0-2064 GCA_964397355.1 uncultured Mycobacterium sp.
GCCCGGCCGCGGCCCATGGGGGAACCCCCTCGCGCAATAACGGAGCGGCCCAACGTGCAGGCGGCTCCGATCTGAATGTGTTTATTGTCCTGCCGACAGCTTACCGTGCCGGGCGCGAGCCTGCCGAGCTGGCCTGCACCGGTGTGACGACCATCAACCCCGGGATCAAACCCGGCCGCGCAGCCGGTCGACGGCGACCCGGCCGGCGCCCCGCACATCCGGCGGCGGCATGGATTCGGCGTCGATCACCGCGCTGACCTCACCGTCGGGACCGGTCAGCAGCGCGGTGTCGGCCGGCAGCGCCCGCTTGAGCAGTGCCAGCGCGATCGGGCCCAGGTCGAAGTGGTCCACCACGGTGCCCACCCGGCCCACCGGGCGTCCACCGGCGGTGACCGGATCGCCGGTCGCCGGCCGATCCACTGAGCCGTCCAGGTGCAGCAGCACCAGCATCCGGGGCGGCTTGCCCAGGTTGTGCACCCGGGCCACGGTCTCCTGGCCGCTGTAGCACCCCTTGTTCAGGTGGACCGCACCCTCGCCCGGCCCGCCGATCCAGTTCAGCTCATGCGGAATGCTGCGTTCGTCGGTGTCCACGCCCAGCCGTGGCCGCCGCGCCGCCACCCGGTCGGCCTCGTAGGCCCATATCCCGGCCGGCTTCACCCCGGCCGCGGCCAGCCGGCGCTGCCAGTCGCCCTTGTCGCTGCGCGGCACCAGCAGTTCCAGCGCGTTCTCGCCGGGGCCGCGGCGCAGGAATCCGTCCGATTCCGGCAGTGCCACGGCGCTCGTCCCGGGCAGCTCGGTCACGCCCAGCGCGTCCAGGACCGCCGGATCGGCGAGCCGGGGACCCAGCAACGACAGCACCGCGAGATCGGCCGGCTGGACCGTCACGTCGGCCCAGAACACCATTTTGCGAAGGTGCTCGGTCAGCGGCTCGCCCAGCCACGGCTCGGTGTCGAGATAGGTGCGCTCGCGCAGGTCGGTCTGCACCCAGTGGTTGGTGATGTGGCCATTGGCGTCCAGGGTCAGGTTCTCGGTGCTGGCGCCGTCGGGCAGTTCGGCCACGTGCTGCGTGCACAGGGTGTGCAGCCATGTCTTGCGCTCCGGTCCGCCGATGGTGAGCACCGCCCGATGGGATCGATCCACCAGCACCGCTTCGGTTTGCGCGCTTCGCTGTTCGCCGAACGGATCGCCGTAGTGCCAGACGGCACCGGCGTCGGGACCGGGCTCGGGGGCGGGAACGGCGGACACGAGTCAACTCTACGGAGCCGCTACGCTCAGGGTCCATGCCGGGCGATCATGCGGTGACGATCGTCACCCTCGACGGCGGGCCGGTCGACGACGATGTCCCGCTGCTGTACGCCGATGACCTGGCTGCGCTGCGCGGCGACGGGGTTTTCGAAACCCTGCTGGTTCGCGACGGTGCGGTCCGCCTGCTCGATGCACACCTGCAGCGGCTGGCCCGCTCAGCGGAGTTGATGGAGTTGCCCGCCCCGGACCTGCCGGCGTGGCGGCGTGCCGTCGACGCGGCAGTGCGGAACTGGCCGGGCGCCGGCGAGGCCGTGCTGCGGCTGATCTACAGCCGCGGCAGGGAAAGCGGTTCCCAAAACGGTCCTCGGCCAACGGCTTACGTGATGATCAGCCCGCTACCGGAACGCATCGCGGGTGCCCGCCGCAACGGGGTGGCGGTGCTGACACTCGACCGCGGCCTGCCGGCGCACGGCCCGGCGATGCCGTGGTTGCTGCTCGGCGCCAAGACGCTGTCGTACGCGGTCAACATGGCCGCGTTGCGTCACGCCGCGAAATGCGGCGCCGACGATGTCATCTTCGTCAGCTCCGACGGCTACGTCCTGGAGGGGCCGCGTTCCACGGTGGTGCTGGCGGAGCCGGGACGGCTGGTCACACCGCCGCCCTCGCAACCGATCCTGCGCGGCACCACTGCCGAGGCGCTGTTCGAGGTGGCGCGCGGTGCCGGGTACCGGTGCGACTACACACCGTTGCGGGCAGCGGACCTGGTTGCCGCGCAGGACATCTGGCTGGTGTCCAGCATCACCCTGGCCGCGCGGGTGC
>CAYNJD010000517.1:0-2053 GCA_964397355.1 uncultured Mycobacterium sp.
CGTCGCTGGCCGCGCCCGCGATGCCGCTGTTCGGCTGGCTGTGGAAGGGCTACGCCCGGCGGGCACTGGCGCAGCTTGCCGTGCTGCTGGAAGGCTGAAGCCTTCCATGTGCCGACTCTTCGGGCTGCACGCCGGAACCGATGTCGTCACCGCCACGTTCTGGCTGCTGGATTCCCCGGACAACCTCGCCGCGCAGAGCCGGCGTAACCCGGACGGCACCGGGCTCGGCGTGTTCGGCGGCGACGGGCGTCCACAGCTTCACAAAGAACCGATCGCGGCCTGGCAGGACACTGAATTCGCCACCGAGGCACATGAACTGGCCGGCACCGCGTTCGTCGCGCACATACGCTACGCCACCACCGGGGCGCGGGACGTCGCCAACACCCACCCCTTCCTGCAGGACGGCCGAATCTTCGCGCACAACGGGGTGCTGCGCGGCCTCGACGTGATCGAGCGGCGACTCCGTGAGCTGGGCACCGCTGATCTGGTTGTGGGACAGACCGATTCGGAACGGGTTTTCGCGCTGATCACGGCGGCGATCCGGGCCTGCGACGGCGACGTCGGCGCGGGCCTGCGGGATGCGGTCGGCTGGTTGGCGGTCAACGTACCGATTTACGCGCTCAACATCCTGCTGAGCACCGCCACCGACATGTGGGCGCTGCGCTATCCCGACACCCACCAGCTGCACCTGCTCGACCGGCGCGACGGCAGCGCGCCGTTCGGCCTGGACTTGTACACGCAGCGGATTCGGGCACAGTCCGAGCAGCTGCGCGGCCGGCCGGCGGTGGTGTTCGCCAGCGAGCCGATGGACACCGATCCGCGTTGGCGGCAGATCGCCCCGGGCGAACTCGTCCACGTCGACGCCGGACTGCAGATAGAAACCGAGCCGGCCTTCCCGAACCCGCCGGCGCGGCGACTGCGCCGGGAGGATCTGACCGCTGCAGCGCAGGAGGCTCAACACCCGTGGTCGTGACAGCTAAGCGTGCCCTGGTCCTGGCCGGCGGGGGAGTGGCCGGCATCGCCTGGGAGACCGGGGTGCTGTGCGGCATCGCCGACGAGTCACCGGCCACGGCGGCGGCGTTGCTGGGGTCCGACGTGCTGGTCGGGACTTCGGCCGGTTCGGCGGTGAGCGCGCAGATCGGCAGCGGCACCGGCCTCGACGAGCTGTATGCGCGTCAGGTGGGCGAGGCCTCGCCCGAACTCGACCCCGGCGTGGGTGTCGAGGGAATAGCCGAGCTGTTCCTGGCCGCGATGACCGCGCCGAATACGACTGCGGCACAGAAGATGCAGCGCATCGGCAAGGTGGCGCTGGCCGCCGACACCGTCCCGGCACCGGTGCGCCGACAGGTGATCGAACGCCGGCTGCCCTCGCACCGGTGGCCGGACCGCTGTCTGCGAATCACCGCGATCGACATCGACACCGGCGAGCTGGAGGTGTTCGACCGGGACTGGGGTGTCGAACTCGTCGACGCGGTGGCCGCCAGTTGCGCCGTGCCGGGAGTCTGGCCGCCGGTCGTTATCGGCGGGCGGCGCTACATGGACGGCGGGATCCGCAGCTCGGTCAACGTCGATGTCGCCGACGATTGCGGCGTCGCAGTGGTGCTGGTGCCGTCCGGGGAGTCGTCGCCCTCGCCGTTCAGTGCCGGGGCGGCCGCCGAGGTCGCGGCGTTCCGCGGGCGGGCGTTCGCGGTGTTCGCCGACGCCGCAGCGCTGCGGGCGTTCGGCAGCAACCCGCTGGACCCGGCATGCCGGGTGCCGTCGGCGCGGGCGGGGCGCGAACAGGGGCGCCGGCAGGCCGCCGCCATCGCGGAATTCCTCGCCGGTTAGCGACGCGTAGTCGCCATCGGCTAGGACGATTTGGCGTCGAGGGCGCGGCCGGTGAGTTCGCGGCCCACATCGATCAGTTCGTCGGCGCGGTGGAAATCCAGGCTGCGGCAGGCGGAGCGGGGCACTTCGATGAGCAGATCCGGCGGGTTGGACGCCAGCTGATGACGAGTGAGCGCCGCCTGGGCGATGTCGATGGTGCGGTTCATCACCTCGAAGCTGCCCAGTT
>CAYNJD010000518.1:0-2050 GCA_964397355.1 uncultured Mycobacterium sp.
GCGCGATGTGGAGCACGGTGCGCGACAAGGTGCGTCAGCGCAGCCGCACCACCGAAGTGATGCTGGCCGGCGCGACGGTGCGCACCGTGGACGGCAACACCCTGGTGCTGAGCCACGAGTCGGCCCCGCTGGCCAAACGGCTCTGCGAGCAACGCAACGCCGACGTCATCGTCGAGGCGCTCAAGGACGCGCTCGGAGTGAACTGGCGGGTGCGCTGCGAGGCCGGGGGCCCGCCGCCGGAGGCCGCGCCGCCCGCCGCGCCCGCGCCGGCAGCGGCCGATGTGAAACGGCAGGCCGACGAGGAGGCCATGCTCGCCGAGGCTGAAGCCGAGCGTTCCGACCCCGCGCCGCGCCGTGACCCCGAAGAGGCGGCGCTGGAGCTGCTGCAGAACGAGCTGGGCGCTCGCCGCATCGGCGGTGAATGAGCGATGACGGAATCTACCGGCTGCGTCGTCGTCGGCGGTGGCCCCGCCGGAATGGTGCTGGCGCTGCTGCTGGCCCGCGCCGGCGTCGAGGTCACACTGCTGGAGAAGCACGCCGATTTCCTGCGCGACTTCCGCGGCGACACCGTGCATCCCACCACGCTGCGGCTGCTCGACGAGCTCGGGCTCTGGGACCGGTTCACGACGTTGTCGCACAGTGAGATCCACCAGGTCAGCCTCGACGTGGCCGGGCGCGACGTCACCGTGGTCGACTTCGGGCGGCTGCGGCGCCAGCCCCATCCCTACATCGCGATGGTGCCGCAGTGGGATCTGCTCAATCTGCTCGCCGAAGCCGCGCAGGCCGAGCCGGCCTTCACGTTGCGGATGCAGACCGAAGTCACCGGGCTGCTGCACGAGAACGGCCGGGTCGCCGGGGTGCGCTACCAAAGCCCGGACGGTCCAGGCGAATTGCGTGCGGGGTTGACAGTGGCCTGCGACGGCCGGTGGTCGATCGCTCGGCAGGAGGCCGGCCTGAACGCGCGCGAGTTCGGCGTGAACTTCGACGTGTGGTGGTTCCGGCTGCCGAACGACGGCGCCGCGCAACCCACACTGCTGCCGCGTCTCGGTCCGGGCAGGGCCGCGATAATGATTCCGCGCGAGGGCTACTTTCAGGTCGCCTACCTCGGGTTGAAGGGCCGCGATGTGGAACTGCGGGCGCGCGGCATCGAGGCGTTCCGCCGTGAGGTCGTCGAGCTCATCCCGGAGGCCGACGTGTCGGAGCTACGGTCGATGGACGACGTCAAACACCTTGACGTGCGGGTGAATCGGTTGCGGCACTGGAGTATCGACGGCCTGTTGTGCATCGGCGACGCCGCCCACGCCATGTCGCCGGCGGGCGGTGTCGGCATCAACCTCGCGGTGCAGGACGCGGTGGCCGCGGCCAGGATTCTGGCCGAACCGCTGCGACGAGGCCACGTCACCGGCCGTGATCTGGCCGCGGTCCACCGGCGCCGGATCGCGCCCACCGTCGTCACCCAGACCGTCCAGCGGGTGCTGCACCTGGGACTCGACGCGATCCTGCGCGGCGGGAACCCGAGCCCACCGGCCGCCTTCGGCGTGCTGCTCAGGCGGCTGCCGTGGCTTTCGGCCATTCCGGCCTACCTGGTCGGGGTCGGGGTGCGCCCGGAGCGGGCGCCGTCGTTCGCGCGACGCTAGGGCTGCCACCACGGCCGCAGCGGCAGCCCGGCGTCGTCGCCGCGGTCGCCGAGCTTGGCCGCCAGCACATGGTGCAGCTGAATCGCGTTGTGCTCGAAGCCCAGCCGGGACCCGGCCATGTAGAGCCCCCACACCTTCGCGGTGGCCAGCCCGACCTCGGCGACCGCCTCGTCCCAGTGCGACACCAGGTTTGCGCACCAGTCCCGCAGCGTCAGCTCATAGTGGTGCCGGATGTTCTCGGTGTGCAGCACTTCCAAGCCGGCGTCCTGGATCTCGCTGGTGATCCGCCCCGACCCGGCCAGCTCGCCGTCCGGGAACACGTAGCGGTCGATGAAGCTGCCGGCCGTCGGGTTGGACTTGTTGTCGGCCCGGGTGATGCAGTGGTTGAGCAACAGGCCGCCGGTGCGCAGCTT
>CAYNJD010000519.1:0-2046 GCA_964397355.1 uncultured Mycobacterium sp.
CAACGAGCTGCTGGGGCAACTGGGAGCCGAGCCGATCGACTGGCGGCTGGCCTAGGTCGGGGTCTTACCCGCGGCTGACCTTGCCGGCCTTGATGCACGACGTGCAGGCGTTGAGCCGCTGCTTGTTGCCGCCGGGACGGGCGGCGTGCACGGTCTGGATGTTCGGGTCCCACCGGCGGCTGGTCCGACGGTGCGAGTGGGACACCGACTTGCCGAAGCCGGGGCCCTTTCCGCAGATATCGCACACGGCAGCCATATGTGACACTCCTCAAAACGTCTGCTTGAGGGCCAACGACCTCAACGGGTGGCCCGACAACCTGATCAGGATACCCGCCGGGCCGGGCAACCACCAAAACGACCCGTCCCCAACCTGACGGCGCGTGACCTGTGCCGTCGCCGCGAGTGATTAGGCTTGCAGCCACGCAAGGTGGCGGCAGGAAGGTGCGTGCAGGTGGGCAACCCCGATCGTCGGCTGGATGCGGCCGCCTTGCGGGATTGGGCGCACACCGCCGTCGGCGACCTGATCACCCACACTGACGAGATCAACCAGCTCAACGTCTTCCCGGTCGCCGATTCCGATACCGGCACCAACATGCTGTTCACCATGCGTTCGGCGCTGGCCGAGGCCAACACCGAGGCCGCCGCCGGTGAGGTGGCCCGGGTCGCGGCCGCGCTGTCGTCGGGTGCCCTGAACGGGGCGCGCGGCAACTCCGGGGTGATCCTGTCGCAGATTCTGCGCGGCCTGGCCGATGCCACCGCCGACGACGCGCCGGATGCCGCCGTCATCGATGCCGCGACGCTCGGCGACGGCCTGCGCCACGGCGTCGAGCTGGTGATCACCTCGATGGGCGGCCGTGAGGTGCCGGGCACCATCGTGTCGGTGCTGCAGGCCGCCGCCGAGGCCGTGCAGCGCTGTGCCGCGGCCGGCGCCGGGCTGGGCGAAGCGGTCACGGCCGCGACGGAGGCGGCCGCCGAGGCGCTGGAGAAGACCACCGAGCAACTCGCCGTGCTGGAGCAGGCCGGGGTGGTCGACGCCGGTGGCCGGGGCCTGTTGGTGTTGCTCGACGCGCTGCGCTCGACAGTCACCGGGCAGGCGCCGGTTCGGCCGGTCTACCAGCCGTCGCCGCGGCCGCGCTCGTCGGAGGCCGTCGCCGAGCATCCCGGGCCGCAGTTCGAGGTGATGTACCTGCTCGGCGAGTGCGCTCCCGAGCACACCGAGGCGCTGCGAGAGCGGCTGACGCAGCTCGGCGAATCGGTGGCGATCGCGACGTCGGGGGTGGTCGGCGGTTACTCGGTGCACGTACACACCGACGACGCCGGCGCCGCCGTCGAGGCGGGCCTGGCGTTCGGCCGGCCGCGGCGCATCCAGATCTCGGCGCTGGCCGGGGCCACCGGTCTGCCGCCGGGCAGCTGGACCCGGGAACGCGCGGTGCTGGCCGTGGTCGACGGTGATGGCGCCGAGGCGTTGTTCGACTCCGAAGGCGCCTGTGTGCTGCGGCCCGACCCGCACAGCGACGATCCGGCCATGATGGTCACCGCCCAGCAACTGCTGCGGGCGGTGGTCGACACCGGCGCGGCGCAGGTGATGCTGCTGCCCAACGGCTACGTCGCCGCCGAGGAACTGGTGGCCGGCTGCACGGCGGCCATCGGCTGGGGCATCGAGGTGGTGCCGGTGCCGACCGGGTCGATGGTGCAGGGGTTGTCCGCGCTGGCGGTGCACGACCAGGGCCGGCCGGTGGTCGACGACGGTTACACCATGGCCCGGGTGGCGGGCACCACCCGGCACGGTTCGGTGCGGGTCGCCACCGAGGAGGCGTTGACCTGGGCCGGCACCTGCCGGCCCGGTGACGGGTTGGGCATTGCCGGTGACGAGGTGTTGATCGTGGCCGGCGATGTCGGCGCGGCCGCGATCGGGCTGATCGATCTGTTGCTGGCGGCAGGCGGCGAGCTGGTGACGGTGCTGTGCGGGGCCGGTGTCGACGGTGAGGTCGCCGACGTGCTGGCCGCCCATGTGCACGATCAGCACCCGGGAACCGAACTGGCGAC
>CAYNJD010000520.1:0-2039 GCA_964397355.1 uncultured Mycobacterium sp.
GGTGATCCCGCGCAGCACTGCTTCGGGATACAGCGACGCCGGCTCCCAGAGCAGTTCGCGCAGGCCGACCGGTCGCCCGCCGGGCCCGGCGTTGCTCAAGGCTTGCGCCGCGGCGGTCTGGTAGCGCAGCCCGGTGCCGGCCAGTTCCAGTCCGAGCAACGCGGCGCCCCGCGCATCGGCGGCCATCCGCAACGCCAGCTCGCAACCGTTGGAATGGCCCAGCAGGAACAGTCCGGAGCCATGCGGCCGGTCCCCGAGGATCGCCTCGATGGCCCGGTAAGCCAACTCGACGCGATGCTCGGGATCGGTCATCGCCTCGGGATACAGTGCCGAGGAGCCGTAGCCGGGCCGGTCCAGCGCGATCACGGTGTAGCCCAGTGCCGCACCGGCTCTCAGCAGTGATAGTTGCGGTTGGCCCGGGCAGTCGAAATACACCGACGTCGTCCCGCCACCGTGAAATGCGACGACCACGGCGTGCGGTTCGGCAACCTCGGCCAACAGTGCCGACATCGGTACCCCGCCGGCGTTGACCATCCGCGGGCGCACGAGTGGGGTCATGTGTCCGACCGCAGCAATATGACCCCGCTGGGGGTCAACCCGCCGCTGCTGGCCACCGCGACGCGGGCGCCGGCCACCTGGCGGTCGCCGGCCTCGCCGCGCAACTGGGTGACCGCTTCGTGGATCAGCCCCATTCCGTGGGTTCGGCCGTGAGAGAGCTGACCGCCGTGGGTGTTCAGCGGCAGCACCCCGTCGCGGGCGATGTTGGTACCGCCGTCCAGAAAGCTCTTGGCCTCGCCGATACCGCAGAAGCCCAACGCCTCGATCCACGACAGGCAGTTGAAGCTGAAGCCGTCGTAGAGCTCGGCCACGTCGACATCGGCCGGGCGCAGCGACGTGCGCGTCCACAGATGGGCAGCCTGGCCCAGCACCTGCGGTTCATGGGTCAGTGTGCTCTGGTCCCAGTCCGTCCGCTCGATGATCTGGGTGCCGACGGCCTCCACCAGCACCGGTGGTTTGGCCAGGTCACGGGCGGCGTCGACGGCCGATACGATCACCGCCACCGCGCCATCGCAGGGCACATCGCAGTCATAGAGCCCGAACGGCGTGGTGATCATCCGAGCCGACAAGTAGTCGTCCATGCTCATCGGATCGCGGTAGATCGCGGTCGGGTTGAGCGCAGCGTTGGCCCGCTGGTTCAGCGCGATCCAGCCGAGTGTCTCGCGGGTGGTGCCGTAGCGGTGGAAGTGCCGTTGGGCGTTGAGCGCCAGCGTGTGGGCCGCCGAGGTGGCCCCGAACGGCATCTGCCAGCTGTTCGTGCGCCGTCCCCCCGGCGGGGAGGCTTTGCCGGCCTTGAGCAGCTCGCTGAACGTTGATTCCCACACGGTTCGGAAACACAGCACATGGCGCGCCAGTCCGGTGGCGACGGCCATCATCGCGGCGATCACCGAGCCACCGGGCCCGAAAGTGTCCATGCCTCCGTTGATCCAGGTCGGGCGCAATCCCAAAACGCCCTCCAACGCCGTAACGCCGCCTTCGCCCATGCCGGCTACGTCCAAGCTCGGATACGTTGAGAGCCCGTCGATGTCATCGAAGGTCAGCCCGGCATCGGCCACGGCCGCCTGGCAGGCCTCCACTGTCAGCGCCAGCGGTGCGGCCATGAGCCGGCGGCCCAGTCGTGAAGCGCCGACCCCGGTGATCGCCGACTTGTCCTCGAATTTCTCGGCGCTCACCATCGGGCGCACGTGCTGCGCGTAGTCCTCGGGGGCGATCTCGTCGGTGGGCAGCGGTTTGGACTCGGAGTTGTCCGCTACCGGCCGGAACAGCGGCAGCCACACGTCCTCGATGTGCTCGAAGACCACCTCCAGTTGCTGGCCGAGTTCGAGCCGATCATGATCACCCTCGATGATGTTGGTGGTCAGCCGGACCCGCGGATCCTCGTCGATCGCGACCTGCGCCACCACGTACGGCGCCGGCATACCCGGCAGGCTGAACCGGTGGTTGATCGTGAACCCGGCCAGCGTGGCCCGCCCGGAAACGTC
>CAYNJD010000521.1:0-2038 GCA_964397355.1 uncultured Mycobacterium sp.
TCCCGCGTTACTTCTGAGCGGTCGCACCCCGCATAGACTGCCTAACCATGAGCAAGAGCCCGCTACGCCGCCTGCGAGAGGCGGCCTTCCTGGCCGGTATGCGCCCGCCCGTCGCCCCGCAACTGCTGGCGTACCGGCCGCTGGCCAAACCGATCGAGCTGCGCGGCAAAAAGGTGCTGCTCACCGGCGCGTCGTCGGGCATCGGCGAGGCCGCGGCCGACTTGTTCGCCGACGCCGGCGCCACCGTGGTGGCCGTAGCCCGGCGGAAGGAGTTGCTCGACGAGGTGGTGGGCCGCGTCACCGCCGCCGGCGGCGACGCGATCGCAATCCCGTGCGACCTGTCCGACATGGCCGCCGTGGACGCGCTGGCCGCCGACGTCGAGAAGCGCCTCGGCGGGGTGGACATCCTGGTCAACAATGCCGGGCGCTCCATCCGGCGGCCGCTGGCCGAGTCCTTGGAGCGCTGGCACGACGTCGAACGGACCATGACGCTGAACTATTACTCCCCGCTGCGGCTGATCCGGGCCATCGCCCCGGGGATGTTCGAGCGCGGCGACGGCCACATCATCAACGTCGCCACTTGGGGTGTGATGACCGAGGCCTCGCCGCTGTTCGCGGTGTACAACGCCTCCAAGACCGCACTGTCGGCGGTCAGCCGCGTCATCGAAACCGAATGGGCCGGCAAGGGCGTGCACTCCACGACGCTGTACTACCCGCTGGTGGCCACCCCGATGATCGCGCCCACCAAAGCCTTTCAGAACCGCCCGGCGCTGACCGCGCACGAGGCCGCCGAGTGGATGATCACCGCGGCACGCAACCGCCCGGTGCGCATCGCCCCGCGCGTCGCGGTGACCGCCCGGGCGCTCGACGTGCTGGCGCCGGGCCTGGTAACCAACGTCATGCAGCGCGGTACGTGATAGACACGAGGACATGGAAATCCTGGCCAGCCGGGTGCTGCTCCGACCGGCCGACTACCAGCGCTCGCTGCGGTTCTACCGCGACGAGCTCGGCCTGGCGATCGCCCGCGACTACGGCGCCGGGACGGTGTTCTACGCCGGGCAGTCGCTGATCGAGCTGGCCGGACACGGCGGCCCCGAGCACGCGCACGCGTCGTTCCCCGGGGCGCTGTGGCTGCAGGTGCGCGACGTCGGCGCCACCGAAGCCGAACTGCGGGGTCGCGGCGTCCCGATCGCCCGGGAAGCCCGTCGGGAACCGTGGGGGCTGCATGAGATGCACGTCACCGATCCCGACGGCACCACACTGATTTTCGTGGAAGTCCCCGCGGACCATCCGCTGCGCCGAGACACCCGCCAGGACAAGCGCACCGACCCGCGGGGTTGATGCGGCGGTCCAGCTTCGCCTCTCCTCCGTCGAGCCTCACTGACCGCCGGGGTTAACAACGGGCAAACAATACGGAACGACTCGGAGTACACCCGCGTTTCTCGTGGGTGATCGTTAGACAAGAGCATCGTCTCCCGTCAGAATTGGCGCTGTGATGCTCCGTGAGCCTTGATCTGTTCCTTTTGATCATCGTGGTGATTACGGCGCTCGCCTTCGACTTCACCAACGGCTTCCATGACACCGGTAACGCCATGGCGACGTCGATCGCCAGTGGCGCGCTCAAGCCCAAGGCCGCGGTCACGCTGTCGGCGTGCCTGAACCTGCTCGGCGCCTTCCTGTCGACCGCCGTGGCGGCGACGATCGCCAAGGGACTGGTGGACGCCCACCTGGTGAGCCTGGAGCTCGTCTTCGCCGGCCTGGTCGGCGGCATCGTGTGGAACCTGCTGACGTGGCTGCTGGGTATTCCGTCGAGTTCCTCGCACGCCCTGATCGGCGGCATCGTGGGGGCGATGATCGCCGCGGTCGGCGGGCACGGCGTGATCTGGAGCGGCGTGGTCTCCAAGGTGCTGGTCCCGGCGGTGGTGGCCACGTTGATCGCCACCGTGATCGCCTCCGTCGGCACCTGGCTGGTCTACCGCATCACCCGCGGCGTCGATGAGAAGCATTCCGAGAAGGTGTTCCGCCGCGGCCAGATCGG
>CAYNJD010000522.1:0-2023 GCA_964397355.1 uncultured Mycobacterium sp.
TGCCGCTGAACGCCACCGGCAAGGTGGACAAGGGACAACTGGAGACCCGGGCCGGGGCGTGAGGCGCCATGTACGTCTGCCTGTGCGCGGGGGTGACGAGCCAGCAGGTGATCGACGCCGTCGAGGCCGGCGCCTCGACCACCAAGCAGGTCGGTGAGCGCACCGGTGCCGGCACCGTCTGCGGCCGCTGCAAGAACAACATCCGCGCCCTGATAACGACGACGTTGTCGCGCCCCAGTCACTGACGTGAGTCATCAGTCTTCGGGTGGCGGCCCGGAGGCGATACTGTCGTTGCCGACGGATGACGGTCGGCAGAGGATTCAGGCATGACGGTGGCGGACAAGCCAGACAAGATGACTGCGCGTGAGGCGAAGCGACTGCAGACGCGCGAGCGGCTGCTGGGTGCGGCCACCGCCGAGTTCAAGCGAACCGGGATGGCTCAGGCCGATGTCGGTGCCATCGTGGCCGCCGCCGGCGTCGCGCACGGCACGTTCTTCTTCCACTTCCCCACCAAGGAACATGTGCTGCTCGAGCTCGAGCAGCGTGAAGAGGACCGGATGGCAAAGCAGTTCGGCCGGTACCTGGCCAAGGGGCATGACCTGAAATCCGCCTTGACCGAAGCGGTGCGACTGGTGTTGGGGCTGGAGCGCCGCCTCGGTGAGCTGTTGTTCAAGGATTTCCTGGCGCTGCACTTCTCCCAGACCCGCCCGGCCGCCGAGGACGGCAGTGATCACTCATTGGTGCTGCTGTTGGGCAAGCGCATCGAACAGGCCCAGGCGGAGGGGGAGGTGGATCCGGAGGTCCGGCCGATCAACAGTGCGGTGTTCTTCCTGCTCGGCCTCTACGCGCTGGCGATCACCACCAACGATCCGATGCGGCAGGAGTTGCTGGAAGATTTGGTGAAGCGCACCATGCACAGCGTGGCCGTGATCGCCTGACGAACCCTTGTCGTCAGCGACATTGAATGACTAGAGTCAGTCAACGTGTCTGGTGCACTGTCGGTTGAAGAGCACATGGAAGCGTCGCGCCTGGCGCAGCGTCAGGCGGACAAATGGCTGATCAGCGGAAGCATCCTGATAGGAACTGCGGCACTGGGCATTTTCGGCCTGCCGCTGTTCCTCCGGGGGGTGTGGCTGCTACGGCAGGCGCAGCGGAACGGAATGTCGGTGCGGCCGATGCTGGTGACCCTGCTGGGATACCTGGTCATCGTCGACTCGGCGATCAACACCGTGGGGTGGGCCCTCGACCTGATCGGTAGCCACAGCTTGCTGGCGCGTGTGCTGCTCAGCGGCTGGGGCTACATGTTCGACGCCGGATACTTCTGGCATTTCAACGAACTCTGGGTCGGCGGCGCTGCTGGACCCGGCGAAAAGGCCATGGAAGCGGGCATGATTCTCACCGTGTTCACCATGCGGATCGCGGCCGGGGTCGGGTTCTTGCAGATGAAGCGCTGGGGTCACCAGTGGATGGTCGTCACCTGCTGGATGGGCGTGGTGATCTGGGTGTTGTACGTCTTCAACATGACGATGTTCGCCGACGTGCGGTTCGCCGGGGTGATCCTCCCGGTCGTGGGCTGGTGGCTCTACGACATCTTCTACATCACCCCGTTCCTTGCGATCCCGTATCTGCACACGGTGAACCGCGAGATCTTCACCGATTGAACGCGCCCCGCGCCGAGGTTTTTCGGGTCGGCTCGACCTCCACCACCACGGTTCTATTGACTAAAGTCAGTCAATTGGTTAGAAACAGTGCACCATGACTGCACAGCTGCGCCAGGTCCGGCGCGACACCCGCCGACGCCAGGCGCGGGTCGCCGCGGTCTCCGGGCGGTTCCACGGTGGGCACCGAAACATCATGCGCAACAAGCTGTCCTGCGCCGCGGCGCGCGGCCCGAACCCGTCAACAAGGAGGTCCGACCATGGACTACGTCTGGGAGATTCTGCGGTACGTCGCGGCATGGGGCGGTACCGGTCTGGTCATCTGGTTCTGGTACTGGATGTTCTCCAACATCGGCACGTTCTGA
>CAYNJD010000523.1:0-2021 GCA_964397355.1 uncultured Mycobacterium sp.
TCGAAGTTCTCACTCTGGTCGCTGAGCACCTTGGCGAACTCCGACAGCTTGTTGATCTGGGTGATCAGCGCGTCGTTGTTGTCGTGCAGGAAGCCCCGCACGTCGCGCAGCGCCTGGTTCAGGGTTCCCAGCGTGACGTCCAGGTCGGTCGAACTCTCGGCCAGCACCGCCGATACCGCCGCGACATGGTCGGTGAACTGCACGATCTGTTCGTTGCTGCCCGACAGTGCGTCGACCAGCACCTGCAGGTTCTTGACGGTGCCGAACAGGTCGGTGCGCGAGTCACCGAGCCGTCCTGTGGTCGCCGACAGCTCCCGCAGTGCGCTGCGGAACGAGTCGCCGTTGCCGTCGAAGGTGTCGGCGGCCTGGTTGACGAACGTGCTCAGCGCACCGTTGAGCTTGCCCTGCTCGGGCGCCAGTTGCGCGCTGAGCTGCGTCAGCTCCTGCTTGACCTCGTCCCACTCCACCGGCACCGCGGTGTGGTTCTCGTCGAGCACCGCGCCGTCGGCAAGCCGCTCCCCGCCGGTGTAGGCCGGCGCCAACTGAATCACCCGCGCCGACACGATGTTCGGCGCCATCAGCACCGCATGCACATCGGCCGGCAACGGCACGTCCTTGTGCACCGTCATGGTGATCTTGACGTTCTCCGGGCGCGGCTCGATGGATTCGATCCGGCCCACCGGAACCCCGACCACCCGCACGTCGTCACCCGGGTACAGGCCCACCGCCGAGGCGAAGTAACCGGTGATCCGGTAGCCGCGCTGCGCCGGCAGCACCAGGTACACACCGGCGGCCAGCAGCGCGGCCAGCGCCCCGGCAACCAGGATCCGCAGTGTTGGGCGCGTCATGGCGACTTCGGCTTAATCACGGTGCGCTCGGAGATCATCCCGCGCAGGTAGTCGGCCAGGCTGTCCGGCAGCTTGCCGGGCTGGAAGTACATGTCGAGCAGCACCTCCGACATGGTGGGCGGCGGCATGCCGTAGAGGTTGATCTGGAAGCCCGGGCCCGAGGCCACCACCTCGCCGAGCGTGGTGGCGTATCCGGGCAGCCGGTCCAGCGCCCCGGAGATCCGGTCCTTGCGCTCGATCATGTTGTCGAGCACCAGGTTGAGCTTCTTCAGGGTCGGACCGATCTCCTTCTCGTTGTCGGCGACGAACCCGGAGAGCTGTTGCGACACACCTTCGATACCGCCGATCAGCGCACCGATCGCCTGCCGGCGTTCGTCCAGCGCTGCGAAGAGCTGGTTTCCGTCGAGCACCAGCTGGTTGACCTGCGCGGCACGCTGGTTGAGTACTCCGGTGACCGACTTGGCGTGGGTCAGCAGCTGGCCCAGCGCCTCGTCGCGACGGTTGATGCTGCGGGACAGGGCGGCCACCCCGTCCAGTGCTCCGCGCAACTGCGGTGTTGCGTCACGCATCGAATCGGTGAGCACCTGCAACGCTTCCTCGAAACGGGGCTTGTCCAGATCGCGGACATTGCCGCCGAGGTCCTGCAGCGCGTTGTTGAGGGTGTAGGGCGCCCGGGTGCGCTCCAACGGGATCGTGGTGACCGAGCCTGCGCCGGCGGGCGTGACCGACAATGCCTTCTCGCCGAGCACGGTGTCGGTGCGGATGGCGGCCAGCGACTGGTCGCCCACCCGGACCTTGCGGTCGAGGCTGAAGCTCACCTTCGCACTGGCACCGGCCAGCGCCACCTTGGTCACCTTGCCCACCCGGATACCGGACACCGTCACGTCGTTGCCCGGCATGATGCCGCCGGCGTCGGCGAAGTAGCCCTGATAGGTCTTGCCCTGCGGCCAGAACGGCAGGCTGGTGTAGCCGAAGGACACCAAAACCAGGCACGCCACCAGTGCGATGCCCAATGTGCCGGTGCGAACCGGGTTTACGCGGTCAATTCTTGACAGGAGAGCACCTCCCCTTGCTCATGTCGGTCTGGCCACCCATCGGCAGGATGATGTCACTGCCGGCCGGACCGTTGAACTTCATGGAAACGGTGCAGTAGTTGATGTTGAAGAACGAACC
>CAYNJD010000524.1:0-2019 GCA_964397355.1 uncultured Mycobacterium sp.
GTGAACGCCACCACCGCCGTTCCGGCGGTGATATTCCGATCTTGAAGATTGACAGTGATTTCCAGCCCGGGGCTTCCCTCGATAAGTTTCCAGAGCAGTTCCACGTCATCCTGGGCCACCTGGGCCGCCAGCAACCCCGCCTTGCCGGCGTTGCCGCGGAAGATATCGGCGAAGCGCGAGGAGATCACCACCCGGAAGCCGTAGTCGAGCAGTGCCCACACCGCGTGCTCGCGCGACGAGCCGGTGCCGAAGTCCGGCCCTGCGACCAGCACCGAACCTCGGTCGAATGGGCTGAGATTCAGGATGAAGGACGGGTCGGTCCGCCAGGTCGCGAACAAGCCGTCCTCAAATCCCGTTCGGGTGATGCGCTTCAAATAGACGGCGGGAATGATCTGGTCGGTGTCGACATTGGACCGCCGCAGCGGGACCCCGATTCCGGTATGGGTGTGAAAAGCTTCCATGACTTAACTCCTTTAAATACCGTGGCGGTCAGTTCAAGTCGGCGGGAGCCGACAGCGTCCCGCGGACCGCGGTGGCGGCGGCGACGACCGGAGACACCAGGTGGGTACGCCCGCCTTTGCCCTGCCGGCCCTCGAAGTTACGGTTGGAGGTCGACGCGCACCGCTGGCCCGGAGCGAGCTGATCCGGGTTCATCCCCAGGCACATCGAACACCCGGGCTGACGCCACTCAGCGCCCGCCGTGGTGAAAACCTCGGCCAGGCCTTCGGCTTCGGCCTGGTTGCGCACCCGCATTGAGCCCGGCACGATGAGCATCCGCACGCCGGCGGCGACCCGGTGTCCGCGTAGCACATCGGCCACCGCGCGCAGATCCTCGATGCGACCGTTGGTGCACGACCCGACGAACACAGTGTCGACCGCGATGTCACGCATCGGCGTCCCGGGGCGAAGATCCATGTAGGCCAATGCCTTCTCGGCGGCCCGCCGCTGGGCCTCGTCGTTGATGGTCTCCGGATCTGGCACCGCCGCACCCAGTGGCACCCCCTGACCGGGATTGGTGCCCCAGGTGACGAACGGCGTCAATGTGGCCGCATCCAAGAAGACCTCGGCGTCGAACTCGGCGTCGGGGTCGGTACGCAGGCTGTCCCAGTAGGCCAGGGCGGCATCCCAGTCGGCCCCGGCCGGCGCGTGCGGGCGGCCCCGCAGGTACTCGTAGGTGGTCGCGTCGGGAGCGACCATGCCGGCCCGGGCGCCCGCCTCAATGCTCATGTTGCAGATCGTCATCCGGGCCTCCATCGACAGCGCTTCGATGGCGCTGCCCCGATATTCGATGACATAGCCCTGGCCGCCGCCGGTTCCGATCTGGGCGATCACCGCCAGGATGATGTCCTTGGCCGTCACCCCCGGCGGCAACTGCCCGTCTACGGTGACCGCCATCGTCTTGAACGGCCGCAGCGGCAATGTCTGGGTGGCCAGCACATGTTCGACCTCCGAGGTGCCGATACCCATTGCCAGCGCACCGAACGCGCCGTGGGTGGAGGTATGGCTGTCACCGCAGACGACGGTGGTGCCGGGCTGTGTGAGGCCCAGTTGCGGCCCGATGATGTGCACGATGCCCTGGTCGATGTCACCCATCGGGTGCAGCCGGATGCCGAACTCGGCGCAGTTGTGCCGCAACGTCTCGACCTGCGTGCGCGACACCGGGTCGGCGATCGGCTTGTCGATGTCGATCGTGGGAACGTTGTGGTCCTCGGTGGCGATGGTCAGATCCGGGCGCCGCACGCCGCGACCGGCCAGTCGCAGACCCTCGAAAGCCTGCGGGCTGGTGACCTCGTGAACGAGGTGCAGATCGATGTAGATCAGGTCGGGTTCGGTTCCGCCGCCGGACACCACGACGTGGTCGGCCCAGACCTTTTCGGCCAGGGTGCGAGGTTGCTGTGACTTGGACATTACTGTCATCCCACAATCTCCACGGTCTCATATAGTGAGACGTTAGTATCTGTATATGGGACAGCATAGCGGCATCGGCGTTCTGGACAAAGCCATGGTGGTGCTGCACAA
>CAYNJD010000525.1:0-2014 GCA_964397355.1 uncultured Mycobacterium sp.
CCGGCACTGTCGCCGCCGTCACCGCCGGCACCGCCGGCACCGGCGCCGGCGGCCTGGCCGTAGCCGGCGTCCCCGCCGTCACCGCCGTTGCCGCCGATCGCGGTGCCGAACCCGCCATTGCCGCCGGCGCCGCCATCACCGCCGGGGGTACCGACGGCGGCGCCGGTGAGGCCGCCTGGAGCCGTCCCGCGACCGCCGTTGCCCCCGCCGCCGCCGTTACCACCGATGCTGACGCCGGTGTCGGCGCCGTTACCGCCGTTGCCGCCGGCCGCTGCGTCGGTGCCGCCGTCGGCGCCTGACGCGCCCCCGCCGCCGTAATTGCCGTCGCCGCCGCGGCTGAACAGGGTGCCCGATCCGTCATTCCAGCCGGTGGCATCCCCGCCGTCGCCACCGGTGGCGGCGACACCGGCGGTGCTGCCGGCCCCGGCATTGCCGCCGCGGCCGCCGTCGCCGCCCTGGAAGGTGCCGGTGCCGCCATCGCCGGCCTGACCGCCGTCGCCGCCGTTGCCGCTGTCGCTGGTGCCGCCGCTGCCGCCCCAACCACCATCGCCACCGGTGGTCTGGATGTCCTCGTTGTCGGTGGCGCCGTTGCCGCCGGCGCCACCGTTACCGCCGGACCCGGCGATTCCGTTCTCGGCGCCGGCACCGTTGCCGCCGCGGCCGCCGTCACCGGCCACACCGGCGCCGCCGTTGAGGGTGTCGCCCGTGGCGGCGCCGCCGGCGCCGCCGTTACCGCCGGTGCCGCCGTCATTGTCGCCCGTGGCGGCGCGGCCGGCGCCACCGTCACCACCGTCACCGCCGTTGATGCCGGCACCGCCGGCGCCGCCGTCACCGCCGTCGGTGCCGGTCAGGTTGCCGTAACCGCTACCGCCGTTGCCGCCGTCGCCGCCGTCGCCGAGGTAGTTGCCGTTCGCGTCCTGGTAGGCGTCACCGCCGGCGCCGCCGTTGCCACCGGTGGCGGCGTCGGCGCCGTTGAGGCCCGCTGAGCCGAAGTCACCGCGGAACTTCTCACCCCCGACGCCGCCGAAGCCGCCGTGGCCGGCGTTGCCGCCGTCACCACCGTCGGGGTCGGTGGCAGTGCCCTCGGCACCCGCGCCGCCGTCGCCGGCGAGACCGCCGTTACCGCCGTTGCCGCCGTTGCCGTAGAGCCAGCCGCTGCGGCCACCGTCGCCGCCCGCGCCGCCGGAACCCCCTTGCCCGCCGTTGCCGACGCCGCCGTTGGCATAACTACCGGCCGCGCCGTTGCTACCGTCACCACCGGTGCCACCGTTGCCGCCGTTGCCGAAGAACCAGCCGGCCGCCGCGCCGCCGTCACCGCCGGCGCCGCCGTTGAATGCCGACGCCGCGGTACCGGCAGTGATCGCATCCCCGCCGGACCCGCCGTTGCCGCCGTTGCCCATAAAGGAGCCACCGATACCGCCGACGCCGCCGTCGGCGCCGGCGCCGCCGTCACCGCCGTCACCGCCGTTGCCAAACCAGCCAGCGTCACCACCATTTCCACCGGCGACTCCAGCCGCGTCGGAGTCCCAGCCGTCGCCGCCGTCGCCGAGCCACAGGCCGCCGGCGCCGCCGTTGATGGAGTCGGCGGTGCCGTCGACGCCGTTGCCGATCAGGTACACACCGGCCATCTCGTTGATGGAGTTGTCGATCATCTGGCCGAAGTCGCTGGTGATCCAGGCCTGGATGCCGGCGTGCAGCGGGGTGTAGAACCACTGGTCGAGCAGGCTGGTCATGTCGAAGCTCAGCCCGTCGGCGGCGCCGGGGCCAAAGTCGAACGGCGCCACGGTGTCAGCCTGGTCGAAAAGTTCGTTAAACCAGCTGAAGTCGAACAGGTCGTCAAACTCGGCCTGCGCCGGTGGCGCACTCGCCAACGGGGCCATCCCGAACGCCAGGAACGCGGCGACCGCGCTGCCGGCACCGATCGCCCGGTTACGGCCCTGCTGGCCGGCCTTGCCCTGCGGGCCGGCCTGGCTGGTGCGATGACGGCTCATGTATCGATACCCTTTCCTGCGAA
>CAYNJD010000526.1:0-1986 GCA_964397355.1 uncultured Mycobacterium sp.
GTGCCGGTGGCAACGGTGGTAACGGTGGCGCGGGGGTCGAGGGTGACGACGCCACCGCCACCGATGACGCCACCGACGGTGGTACTGGTGGCGCAGGTGGTGACGGTGGTGACGCCGGCCAGGCCGGGCAGGGCGGCGCGGGCGGCTGGTTCGCCAGCGCGGGTGCCACTGGAGCAGGAGCCACCGGCGGCAACGGCGGTGATGGTGGTGTCGGCGGCGACGGTGGTGACGCCAACGGTGTCACCGGCGACGCCGGACAAAACGCTGCAGCTCACAGCGGTGATGACGGTGGCGACGGCGGTACGGGCGGTGACGGTGGTGTCGCTGGTGATGGTGGTACCGGTGGCGCCGGTGGCGCGGCTGGTGCATCGACGAATGGCACGGACGCGGCGGCGGGTCTCGGTGGCAAGGGCGGTAACGGCGGTGACGCCAATGGTGGTACCGGTGGTGTCGGTGGTGACGGCGCCGGCGGCGGCACCAATGCGACTGCCGGTAACGGCGGCAACGGTGGGCTCGGCGGTGACGGCGGCACGGCCGGTAGCGGTGGTGACGGTGGCGAGAACGGCGACGGCAACGGAACGGCCGCCAGCGGTGAGGACGGATCGGCTCTGGGTGGCCAGGGCGGCCAGGGCGGTCAAGGTGGCGACGGTGAGAGCATCATCGGCAGCGCGCTTTTGCCGGGGGCTCAGGCTGGTGGTGCCGGAGGCACCGGTGGTACCGGAGGCCTTGGTGCCGCCGGATTTGCCGACGGTGCCGGCGGCGCCGGTGGCGACGGGGGCGCAGGGGCCAGCATCCTCGGCGACAATGCGGGCACCGGTAGTACGGCGACCGGTGGTGCCGGCGGTGTCGGCGGTGCCGGTGCTGCGGGCACCGACACCGGGCCCGGCCTTGGTGGCGGTGGCGGCGGAGGCGGTGGTGGCGCCGCAGTCCTTGCGCAGTCCGGCGGGGATGTCACTGGCGCCGCTAGCGGCGGTGACGGCGGTGCCGGCGGTGACGCTTCGGCGACCGCTGTGGGCGGCACGGGCGGCACTGGTGGCCAAGGCGTCATTGACGCGCACGCCGCAGACAGCACCGCCGGCGGCACCGCATCCGGTGGTGACGGCGCTGACGCGGTCGGTACCGGAAACGGTGGTGATGGTGGCGCAGCCTCGATCCGTGCCCTGGCGTCGGGTAGCACCGCCGAGGGCACCGCGACTGGCGGTGACGGCGGGCAAGGCATTGACGGCGGCACCGGCGGTACCGGCGGTGAAGCCGAAATCTGGACCCACTCGCTGGCAGTCGGCAGCCAGGCCGGCGACGATGACAGCATTGCCACCGGCGGCACCGGCGGTGACGCGACCGGCGAGGACAGCGTCGGCGGGACCGGAGGCCGAGGCAATATCGGCACCTACGGAACCGGCGACGGCACGGTTACTGGCATCGCGACCGGCGGCAACGGTGGTGACGCCAGCAACGGTGGCACCGGTGGCACCGGCGGTGAAGGCCACCTGTCTGCGGAGACTCCCGGATCCGTTGCTTCGGGTACCGGGATCGGCGGCAACGGCGGCGACGGCAACGGTGGTGACGGTGGCGACGGCGGCATGGGCTGGGTCCAGGCCTCCGGTCCTGGGGGTGGAAATGCCAGCGGCACGGGAATCGGTGGCAACGGCGGTGATGGCGGCCTGAATGGCGCCGACGACAGCCCCGGTGGTGACGGTGGTACCGGCGGCATGGGGCTGGTGCAGGGCTACGGCGGCACCACAACCGGCGGTAGCGCCACTGGCGGTAACGGCGGCGTCGGCGGTGCCGGTGGCAGCAATGGTGCGGCGGGTGGTAACGGCGGTGACGGTGGCTTGGCCACGGTTAAGGCCGGCAGTGGCAACATGACCGGCACCGGTGGTAACGGCGGCGCTGGCGGTGCTGGAGGAACCTATGTCGACTCTACGGCCACCGGCGCCGGCGGTGACGGCGGTGACGGCGGTGACTCGCACAGCGTTGGGGGCACCG
>CAYNJD010000527.1:0-1985 GCA_964397355.1 uncultured Mycobacterium sp.
GCTTGGTCGGCGTGAACACCACCGGCATCGCTTCCGGGCCGCTGACGAAGTTCGCCGGCCGCAGCGGCACCTCGGCACCGTCGGCCAGGCGCAGATCCGGCAGCCGCTGCAGCACCCGCTCGGTCATCAGCGAGAGCTCCAGCCTGGCCAGCTGATTGCCCATGCAGAAGTGAGTGCCAAAACCGAACGCGAGATGGCTGTTGGGGTTGCGCTGGATGTCAAAACGCTCGGGTTGGTCGAAGACCGATTCGTCGAAGTTCGCCGATTCGAACAGCAGCATGATCTTCTCGCCCCGCTTGAGCTGGGTACCGTGGAACTCGGTGTCGGCGGTCAACGTGCGGCACATGTTCTTCACCGGGGAGGTCCAGCGCAACATCTCCTCTATGGCGCCGGGCAGCAGGCTCGAGTCGGCGCGCAGCATCTCCCACTGATCGCGGTGGCGCAGCAGCTGTTCGGTGCCGCCGGACAGCGTGTGCCGGGTGGTCTCATCGCCGCCGATCAGAATCAACAGGGTCTCGAAGATGATTTCATCGTCGGACATCTGGGCGCCGTCGACCTCGGCGTTGACCAGGACCGAGAACAGGTCATCGGTGGGCTCGGCCCGGCGTTTGACGATGATGTTTCTGGTGAATTCGGTCCAGCCGGCGAACGCCTCCATGACGGCCTGAAACGTCGCCGACTCCGGATCCAAATGAGAGCTCTGCCCGGCCACCAGGTCGTCGGACCACTTCAGCAGCATCGAGCGTTCTTCGGGCAGTACGCCGAGCATGTCACCGATCACCGCCATGGGCAGCGGCGCGGCGATATCGCGGACGAAGTCGCACTCGCCGCGTTCGCAGACCGCGTCGATCAAGGTGTCACAGAGTGTCCCGATTGACGGCAGCTGGGCGTGCACCCGCTTGCGGGTGAAGCCGGCGTTGACCAGTTTGCGGCGCAGCAGGTGTTCGGGGTCGTCCATGTCGATCATGTACGGCATGCCCGGCTGGTCGGGCCGGATGCCGCCGGTGCTGGAGAACAGCTCCGCGTCGCGCTCGGCGTCGATCACCGCGGCATAGGTGGCCGCCGCGGCCTGCCCGTTGCGGTCCCGGAACACCGGCTCGTGCGTCCTCATCCACTTGTAGGCGTCGCGTGCCCCACCGTCGGAGTAGAAGGTGCCATCGGTGAGGTCGATGTCGGGCTTGGTCGTCGCCTTCGCATCGGCCATTACCTCGGTCATCAGCGTCCTCCGGATTACAGTGGGCGTCATGGCTCTTTCGCAGCACACCATCGCTGGCACTGTGCTTACCATGCCCGTCCGCATCCGTCAGGCGGATGTGCATAGCGCGATGTTCTCGGTTCCGGCGGACGCCGCTCAAGCGATGATCGACTACAGCGGCCTGCGGGTCTTCGAGCACCGGCCGGGCCAGGCGGTGGTCAACCTGATGCTGGCCCGCTACATCGACGGAGACCTGGGGCGCTATCTCGAGTTCGGCACCGCGGTGATGATCAACCCGCCGGGGTCATCTGCCAGCGGCTGGCGTGCGCTGGGTTCCGCCGGCGCGTTCATCCACCACCTGCCGGTGGATCAGGAGTTCACCCTGGAGGCCGGGCGCACCATCTGGGGGTTCCCGAAGATCATGGCCGACTTCGAGGTTCGCGACGGCAAGCGGCTGGGTTTCGACGTCGCCGCCGACGGCCAGCACATCGCCACCATGGAGTTCGGGCGCGGGCTGCCGGTGCCGGGTCTGTTCACCTCGCGGCCGCGGACGCTCAAGGCGTTCAGTCACCTCGACGGGGTGACCCGCGAAGTGCCCTGGGAGATGCGGATTTCCGGGGTTCGGGGAACTTTGGGTGGTGCGACGCTGCGGCTGGGCGACCACCCGTATGCGCGTGAGCTGGCCGCGCTGGGGCTGCCCAAACGACCGATGATGTCCTCGACGGTCGGGCGCGTGGAGATGACGTTCGGTGATGCCGAGGTGATCAGGAGCTAATCGCCGGTGATCGGC
>CAYNJD010000528.1:0-1969 GCA_964397355.1 uncultured Mycobacterium sp.
ACAGCGTCGGCGCCAGCATCGAGGTGCCATTGGCGCTGGCCCGGCCGGGCGCGCCGGCCCGGAAGTACTCCTCCTCGAACACCACCCACTGCAGCAGCGTGGCGTCGCGCCCACCGTACTTCTCCGGCCAGGCGATCACCGACAGCCCGGCGTCGAAAAGCACCTTGTCCCAACGGCGGTGCTGCTCGAAACCCGCCGCGGTGTCATACGACTCGGTGGGGAACTTGTCTTTGTTCGCCGCCAGGAAGTCGCGCACCTCGGCCCGGAAGGCCTCGGTCTCGTCATCGAATGTCAGGTCCATCTAGGCCCACTCCCTCAACTCATGCTTGAGCACCTTGCCGCTGGGATTACGCGGCAGGCAGTCGGTGAAGGACACCGAACGCGGCGCTTTGAAGTTCGCCAAATGCTGGCGGGCGTAGCCGATCACGGCCGCCTCGTCCAAACCCGATCCGTCGCGGCGCACGATGAAAGCCCGGCCCACTTCGCCGAGCCGCTCGTCGGGCACGCCGATCACCGCCACGTCGGCCACCCCGTCGAGGCGTGCCAGCACCTGCTCGATCTCGGCCGGGTAGACGTTGAAGCCGCCGGAGATGTACATGTCCTTGAGCCGGTCGGTGATCCGCAGGTTTCCGGCCTCATCGACGGTGCCGACGTCGCCGGTGTGCAGCCAGCCGTCGTCGTCGATCGTCGCGGCGGTGGCCTCCGGGTCGTCGAGGTAGCCGAGCATGATGTTGGCGCTGCGCAGCAGCACCTCGCCGGAGTCACCGGGCGCCGCCGCCCCGCTGATCCGCAGCTCGAAGTCGCCGATCGGGCGCCCGCAGGTGGTGGCGACGGTGACGGCGTCGTCGTCGGCGCGGCACATGGTGGCGAACCCGCCGGACTCGGTCAGGCCGTAGGCGGTGAGCACGATGTCGATGTCGAGTTCGGACTGCATCCGCTCGATCAGCACCACCGGAACGGTGGCCGCCCCGGTCACCGCGAACCGTAGCGAGCTCAGGTCGTAGCGGTCACGATCGGGATGATCCAGCAGCGTCTGGTAGATGGTGGGCGGCCCGGGCAGCACGGTGATCCGGTGTTCGGCGATGGCGCGCAGCGCACCGGCCGGGTCGAAGGTCAGTTGCGGGATCAGCGTGGCCCCGGTCTGCAGGCAGGCCAGGATGCCGGCCTTGTAGCCGAAGTTGTGGAAGAACGGATTGATGCACAGGTAGCGGTCGTCGGCGGTCAGCTGGCCGCACGCCGCCCAGGCCGCCGGGCCGGCCAGCGACTGCCGGTGCGCGCAGAGCACGCCTTTGCTGCGTCCGGTGGTGCCGGAGGTGAACAGGATGTCGGACAGGTCGTCGGGACCGACCGAGGCCGCGCGGGCGTCGACGTCGGCATCGGTGATCGACGCCCCGGCGGCGATGAACTCGTCCCAGGTTCCGTCCGCTGTCTCCACCGGCACCCGGACGACGTGCTGCAGGTCGGGCAGCCGGTCTCGATCCAGCTCGGTGAGCCGGTCGGCCTTGAGGAAGCGGCCCATCCCGACCAGCACCTTGGCTTCGCTGCGGCCCAGGATGTCGGTGGCCTCCGAGGCGGTGTAGCGGGTGTTCAGCGGCACCAGTACGCCGCCGGCGTAGTGGGTGCCCAGGCAGGTGATGACCCAGTGCCAGGTGTTCGGCGACCACAGTGCGACCCGGTCGCCGGGAGCCACGCCAAGGGCGATCAGCGCGGCCGCGGCGCGGCGGACCTCATCGCGCAGTTGGGCGTAGCTGAACCGGTTGCCGTCGGCGATCAGCGCATCGTGGTCGGGCAGCGCAGCCGCGATGTGGTCCAGGGCCGCAGGCGTGGTCTGCGGGGCTGCGCTCATGCGCGCCGCTCCTCCACGTCGCTGGCGCCGGACATCGGGACTCCCTGGGTTCGAACGGCTCGTAGCCGAGCAAGTGCTTGGTAGGTTAGCCTACAGGGGTGCAAGCAGTCGAGGAGTTCCGGG
>CAYNJD010000529.1:0-1967 GCA_964397355.1 uncultured Mycobacterium sp.
CCGTCGCGGTGTCGATACCGGCCAGCGTGAGGGCCACGGTGCCCAGAAACAGCAGCCCTACCACGGTGACCAGGTCGGCGACCGGATCCAGCGGCGATCCCGTCGCCACCAGCGGCGCGGTGGCGACGATGACCAGCGTGGTGGCGGCCAGCGCTGCCGGCGCCGCGGCGAACACCCAGGTGGTGCCGTGCGGGCGCAGTGGCTGCTTGCCCAGCAGTTTGCGCACGTCGCGCCACGGCTGGCCGATGCCGGCACCGACGCGGCCCTCGGCCCGAGCCCGGACCTGGCGCATCAGGCCCACAACCAGCGGGCCGCCGGCGATGACACCGGCGACCTGCACGACGCCGGCCAGGTAGGCCATCGCGGTCATCGCGCCACCAGCAGGACGATCAGCACACCGATGGCGCCGTAAGCCAGATACAGGTGCACGCTGCCGGTGTGGGCGCGGCGCACCAGCTGCGCGGCCGCGGCGACGGCCCGCAGCACCGGGGCGTACCAGCGTTCCTCGATGACGTCGGCCGGCCGTGCCCGGTAGGCGATCCGCTCGACGACATAGCTCGATGCCGCCTGGCGGGTCACCTCGACGTCGGTGTCGGTGCGCAGCACGTCGTCGAAGACCTGTTGCAGCGGTTGGGCGAACGACGTCGCGGTGTATTGCATGCGCGGGCTCAGTTCGTCGGCGCCGCAGGCCCACAACGGCACGGCGGCCGGGGCGGGCCGTTGTCGGGAGCGCCAGCGCGAACCGATCAGCACCGCCACGACGGCGGCGGCCAGCGCACCGGCCAGCAAGCCGGGGGCCGTGGAACCGTGCAGCCCCGGCATCCGCAGGAAAACCCCGAGCCCCGGGGCGTCACCGGCGATCGGCACCGTGTCGAGCACCGACGCCAGCATCGGGCCCACCGCGCCCGGGGCGACGGCCAGCACCGCACAGCACAGCGCGGGCAGCGCCATCCCGAGGATCATGCTGCGGGGAGCCTCGCTCGCCCTGGCCGCGGCATCCGAGCGCGGGCGCGCCAGAAAGCCGATCCCGAACGCCTTGACCATGGCGGCCACCCCCAGCCCCGCGGTAAGCGCCACCGCGCCCACCGCCAGCGGTGTCACCAGGGCGATCGCGACATCGTGGTCGGCCCGGGCGTGCATCAGCGACTGGATCAGCAGCCATTCGCCGGCGAAGCCGGCACCCAACGGCAGCCCGGCCGCGCCGAGTGCCGCCACCCCGAACAACGCCGTGGTGACCGGCATTCGGCGGGCCAGCCCGCCGAGCCGGTCCAGATCACGCAGGCCGGTCGCGGCCAGCACCGAGCCGGCGGCGAAGAACCCGAGGCTTTTGAATGCGCTGTGGGCGATCAGGTGCAGCAGCGCCGCACTGAGCGCGACGACCGCGGCCGGCTGCGATCCCGAACCCGACAGCAGCGCCGCGGCGCCCAGCGCCAGAGTGATCAGCCCGATGTTCTCCGTCGTCGAATACGCAAGCAGCCGTTTGAGATCGGTCGCCACCGAGGCCTGCAACACCCCGTATATCGCCGAGGCGCCGCCGACGATCAACAGCGTCAGACTCCACCATCGCGGGCCGGGGCCCAGCAGTTGCAGGCCGATGCGGATGATGCCGTAGACACCGAGGTTGACCATGGCCGCGCTGAGCAGTGCCGATACCGGGCTCGGCGCCTCGGGATGCGCCCGGGGCAGCCACGCGTGCAGCGGTAGCAGGCCGGCCTTGGAGCCGAAACCGATCAGGGTCAACACGAACACCGTGTCGCGCACCCCGGCGCCCACCGGGCCGATCCCGGCGAAGTCGTCACCGGCGGCTGTGGCCAGCAGCACCATCCCCAGCAGCAGCGCCACGAAGCCCAGCTGCGTCATCACCGCGTAAATCAGTGCGGCCGAGCGCACTTCGCTGCGCCGCTGCTCGGTGAGCACCAGCACCAGCGACGTCAGCGCCATCAGCTCCCAGGCGAACAGGAACGTGG
>CAYNJD010000530.1:0-1958 GCA_964397355.1 uncultured Mycobacterium sp.
GTGGGCATGCAGCAGTTCTGGGCCAACCAGATGGACTACGCCGACCAGTTGCTCAATGACCCGGCGGGCAACGCCAACGCCGTTGCCGAGCAGATGCAGCAGCACGTCAACGCGATCGTGTCGGGATTCGGGTTGCAGAACTACGACGCAGCCACCCTGGACACCGTCCTCAACCACACCATGGACGGCGACCATGACTTGATGTTCGGCCAGATCGGCGGCTACATCCCGCCCGATGTCGACGCCACTCAGATCATGCCGCTCATCGAGTGGCTGGGGTCGCCGCAGAGCGCGATCTTCATGGGGATGATCGGCCCGGGCATCAGCCCGTGGATCGCATTGATCAACAGCATCAACGACGGCGACAGCTTCGGCGACACCTTGACCAACATGGGCGGCGCCTTCTTCAACGGCGCCACCCTGAATCTCGACGCGCTGCTGCCGATGATCAACGAGATGCAGCTCTTTCCGGCCGGGATGTCCATGGACCACCTGGATTTCGCGTTCGGCGGGCTGTTGAGCCCCGGCTCGGTCATGGTCGGCCCCTATCAGGTGCTCGGTGAGGGCGGCGAGGTGGTGGCGTCGGTGCCCGCGGTCGGTGGGTCGCTGTTTCAAAGCGTCGGCCTGGAGTTCGGCGGTGTCCCGTTCATCGGCGAACTCGATCTGAACAGTGCCGGCATCGGCCCGATCGCGGCCTGGCAGGCCTGGGGCCAGACCGTCGGGGCGCTGCTCGGCTCGGGTTGGGACGGCAAGGGCGAGGTGGTGGTGACCCCGCCGCTGGCCGGCGCCGGTCTGCCCACCGTACCCACCGACGTGATCGACGACGGCGGCCTGGAAGCCGTGGCCACCGACGCGTTCGGCTGGCTGCAAGACCTGTTCTGACCTCCCTAAACCCTTATAGCCCAACATGACTGCTGTGAAAGAGGTATCTGCAAGATGAGTCGTCATCACACCAATCCGCGCCGCGGCTCCCGAGCAATCGGCGCCGCCAGCGCCGTCGGCGCGTTCCTGGCCTTCGGGATGACCCCGCTGACTGTCGCGCCGCCGGCTCAGGCCGACGAATTCGACTGGCTGGCCGACCTATTCGACCCCTCGGCGTGGCTGGCTGTCGACCCCGGTGACGGCGCGGCCGGCTGGGACTTCGACGCGTTGTTCACTCCGGGTGCGGCGGAGGCAGGTGACCCCACCGACTGGGCGGCGATGGTCGACCAGTGGATCTACCAGCCCATCCACACCTCGATGCAGGCGTGGATTACCAGTGACTTCGGTGAGACGGTCAACGGCTGGATCAACACCTCGGCCGGGCAGTTCTTGATCGGCAACGGTGTCGATGGCACCGCCGAGAACCCGGACGGCGGGGCAGGCGGCTTGTGGTTCGGTGACGGCGGCGACGGCTGGGACTCCGACCAAGCCGGCATGGCCGGCGGTGACGGCGGCAACGCCCCCGGCTGGCTCGGTGACGGCGGCGACGGTGGCGACGGCTTCGGCGGCGGAAACGGTGGCGACGGTGGGGCCGGCGGCACCTGGATGGGCAACGGCGGCGCCGGCGGCAACGGCGGTGCCGGCCTCGAGCCCGGCACCAACGGCGGCGTCGGTGGCGCCGGCGGTGATGCCTCGGGGTGGTTCTTCGGCAATGGCGGCAACGGCGGCAATGGCGGGGCCGGCGCTAACGGAGCCAATGGCACCTTCGCCAATGGCGGCACCGGCAACGGGACCAACGGCGGTAACGGCGGCAATGGTGGAGCCGGCGGGCGCAGCGGCTTCATGATCGGCAACGGCGGTAACGGCGGCAACGGCGCCAACGCGGGCGACGGCGGCGACGGGGCCGACGGCACCGCCACCCACTACGACGGCGGTGACGCCTCCTATGGGGGCTTAAACGCCGGCAACGGCGGCGCGGCCGGAGCCCGCGCCTCCACCATTTTCGGTGACACGTATGGGCACGCCGGCCAGGTCGG
>CAYNJD010000531.1:0-1948 GCA_964397355.1 uncultured Mycobacterium sp.
GAGATGCCGGCCCGATAGGTCCCGGTGTGGCCGTACATCCGCAGCTGGGCGCAGATGTAGTGCCCCGAGGTCACCTTGACGTGATCGGCGATCGGGATCGCCACCGGCGACGCGTTGACCTTGGCCAGATAACTGGCGTCGTCGGCGTGGGCGGCCGGCGCGGCGGCCAACGCCGCGGCGGCGAGCAGGGGGGCGGCGACGCGCAAGGTCAGATGCATAGTGACCATGGTGCCACCGCCGTCTGCCAGCCGTGACACGTTCCGGTCGGGCGCAAATCCCCGCGCGGCACCGCGCTGCTGGCTATCGTTTCCAGCCATGGCAGTCAAGGATTCCCGCGAAGTGGTCATCGAAGCGAGCCCGGAGGAGATCTTCGACGTTCTCGCCGACGTCGAGACCGTCCCGTCCTGGTCCCCGCAGTACCAGAGCGCCGAGGTGCTCGACACCTATGACGACGGCCGGCCCCGCCGGGTGCGGATGAGGATCAAAGCGGCCGGCATGACCGACGAGCAGGTGGTCGAATACAGCTGGACCGCCGACAGTGTCGGCTGGACACTGGTGTCGGCCGGCCAGCTCAAGGCGCAGGACGCCAAGTACACGCTGACCCCGCAGGGCGACAAAACCAAGGTCCGCTTCGACATGGCCGTCGACCCGTCGATCCCGATTCCGGGATTCCTGCTCAAGAACACCCTCAAGGGCGGCATGAAGACCGCCACCGACGGCCTGCGCACCCAGGTGCTCAAGGTCAAAAAGGGCGGCTGACTTCGGTTGGAGTGAAACCGCGCCGGGGGACGGGGGCAGGGTTAGGCTCGAAGTAGTGGCTGTTCGAGCATCGCGGGAAATTGTGATTGACGCGCCGCCGGAGAAAATCCTCGACGCGCTCGCCGATGTGTCCGACGTGGCGTCCTGGTCGCCGGTGCACAAGCGGATGGAAGTCCTCGACGAATACGAAGATGGCCGCCCCCACCACGTCCGCGCCACCATCAAGGTTCTCGGGTTGGTGGACAGGGAGATTCTGGAATACCACTGGGGGCCCGACTGGATGGTCTGGGACGCCAAAGCCACCGCCCAGCAGCGCGCCCAGCACGTCGAATACACCCTGACGCGGGAAGGCCCGGACAGCACCCGGGTGCGCTTCGACATCACCGTCGAACCGTCAGGGCCGATCCCGGAGTTTCTGGTCCGGCGCGCCAGCAAGGTGGTGCTGGCCACCGCCACCGAGCGGCTGCGGCAGCGGGTGATGGGCGACGGCGAGACTACCGAGGGCTGACCGGGCCGTCGCGCAGCACCTCCAGCCGCCGGATCCCCTCATCGAGGGTGTCGTCACGCTTGACAAAGGTGAACCGCACCAAGTGATTCCAGACCTCGGAAGCAGCAGCATCCGCGGCCGGCACGCAGAACGCCGACAGCGGGATCGCCGCCACCCCGGCCCGGTACGGCAGCTCGGCGCAGAACGCGGTGCTGTCGTCGTAACCCAGCGGACGCGGATCGGCGCACAGGAAATAGGTGCCGAAACTGTCGTGCACCTCGAAGCCGATCCGGCGCAGCCCGTCGGAGAGCCGGTCGCGGCGGGCCTGCATCGTGTCACGCAGTGCCGCCACCCAGGCGTCCTCGGTGTTGAGCGCCAGCGCCACCGCGGGCTGGAACGGCGCCCCGCCGACATAGCTCAGATATTGCTTGGCGGCTCGCACCCCGGCCAGCAGATCGGCCGGCCCGCAGGCCCAGCCGATCTTCCAGCCGGTGCAGTTGAACATCTTCGCCGCGCTGGAGATCGTCACGGTGCGCTGCGCCATCCCCTCGAAGCCGGCCAGCGGCAGGTGAGTTCGCCCGGTGAAGACCAGATGCTCGTAGACCTCGTCGGCGATGACCAGCAGATCGGCCTCCACCGCGATCCGTGCTATCGCCGCCAGCTCGGCCTCGGTGAACACCGTGCCGGTCGGGTTGTGCGGCG
>CAYNJD010000532.1:0-1940 GCA_964397355.1 uncultured Mycobacterium sp.
GCCACCCCGGAGTCGCCGGGTGAAACCCCTTGCTACAGCGACTGTGTCGACCTGAAGCTCACCGGTTAGGCAACCGAAGCGGCCGGCCGGCCACCATCAGGATCACCTGATCGGACTCGGCGGCGATCCGCGCGTTGAGCATCCCGAGCAGATCGCGGAACAGCCGCCCCGACGGTGTCGCCGGCACCACCCCGCTGCCGACCTCATTGCTGACCGCCACCGCGCGCACCGGGCAGGCTTTCCAAGCCGCGACCAGCTCGTCCATGTCGGCGTGCACACCGTCCAGCGCACCGCCGTCCCAGACCCCGTGCAGATCCATCCGGGCGGTCAGCCAAGTTCCCAAACAGTCCAGCAATAACGGGGTTTCGGCGGTGCGCAGCGTGCCGGCGACATCGGTGGTTTCGACGGTGCACCAAGACGACGGGCGTCGCGCCCGATGCAGTCGTACCCGCTCGGCCCACTCCGGGTCCCCCTCCCGGGCCCCGCCGGTGGCCAGATAGGTGACCGCCCCCGAATGCGCCAGCAGCGCCTCGGCGTGCGCGGACTTTCCCGACCGCGCCCCGCCCAGTACCAGGGCGCGCGTCACCGGGGCCGCACCCACGATCTCACCGTCACACCCGGGGCGTGCACCCGAATCAGCCAGTGCCGCACTCAATTCCACCTCCGGAGGATTGTGGTGACTCAGGTGCACCGCGATCACGTCGGTGCCCTCGACGACGGCACCCGAGCGCCGCAACGCCGCGACCGTTTCGGTGAACGCGGGCAGATCGTGATGCTGCGTGCCGTGCCCGGTGTGCAACCCGAACGTCTCCTCCAGAAACACCGCGTCAAACGCGGCGCCGGCGACAGCCGCCTGCGTCTCGTCGGGCAGCGGACCGGTGTCGGTGGCCCAGAAGATCCGGCCGCCAACGGATTCGACGTCATACAAAACCGCGTCACCGCCGATGTCGGCGCCGTGCGCGGCGGCCAGCACCCGCACCCGGTAGTCACCCACACGCACGTCGTCACCGGCCTGAACCTCGACAAACCGCACCGGATCCTCCGGCCCCACCCAGTGCCGGCACTGATCCAACGCACCAGCCGGACCGATCACCTCCAACATCTCGACCGCACCGGCCCACTGCCGCATCAGCAGCGCCGCCGGGCCCACGTGGTCGGGGTGGCCGTGGGTGAACAGGATGTGCCGCACCGACACCAGCGACCGACCCAGCCGCAGCGCCGCGCGCGGCACCTCCGGCCCGCAGTCCAGCAGCAGTACGTCGTCGACCAAAGCGGCGGTCTGCCCGCGCACCACCGCCGCCGACCGGCAGGAGTCGCACCGGCAGAACGGGTTCGGCCAACCGTCGGCGCTGCCGGTGCCCAGCAGCAGGATTTCCATACGCCCATCCTCGTTGACTCAGCGTCCACGGCGCATCCCACTCGCACTTCTCCGCCGTAGGGGCAGAGTCAACGTAGACGACAAAGGCCCGGCCTGCCGGAGCAGACCGGGCCTCGTCGCAACCAGACTCTTAGAAGTCCATGCCGCCCATGCCACCGGTCGGGTCGCCCGCGGGTGCGGCCGCCTTCTCCGGCTTGTCGGCGACAACGGCCTCGGTGGTCAGGAACAGTGCCGCGATGGACGCCGCGTTCTGCAGCGCCGAGCGGGTCACCTTCACCGGGTCGGCGACGCCGGCCTTGAGCAGGTCCTCGTAGTCACCGGTGGCGGCGTTCAGGCCGGTACCGGCGGGCGAGTTGCGGACCTTCTCGGCCACCACGCCCGGCTCCAGGCCGGCGTTGAAGGCGATCTGCTTCAGCGGGGCCTCCAGCGCCACCTTGACGATGTTGGCGCCGGTCGCCTCGTCACCGGCGAGCTTCAGCTCGTCCAGCGACGGCGCCACCTGCAGCAGGGTCACGCCACCACCGGCGACGATGCCCTCCTCCACGGCGGCCTTGGCGTTGCG
>CAYNJD010000533.1:0-1937 GCA_964397355.1 uncultured Mycobacterium sp.
GCGGTGCTGATGACCCGGATGATTCATCACATGCGCGACAACGGGATTCGCTACGGGCTGCAGACCATGTGCGAAGGCGGCGGCACCGCCAACGCCACCATCGTCGAGCTGGTCGGTTAGGGGGACGCCGGGATGCAGCGCGTGCTGTTCACCGAAGACCACGAAGCGTTCCGGGCGCTGGCCCGTGACTTCGTCGAGAAGCACGTCGTGCCCGAATACCCCAACTGGGAGAAGGCCGGCCGGATGCCGCGCGCGGTCTTCGAACACCTGGGTTCGCTGGGCATGCTGGGCATGGCGATCCCGGAGGAGTACGGCGGCGCCGGCATCGACGACTACCGGTACAACGTGGTGCTGCAGGAGGAGGCGGCGCGCGCCCTGGTGACGCTGTCGACGGTGCGAACCCAGCTCGAGGTGATCCTGCCGTACTTCCTGCACTACGCCAACGAGGAGCAGCGGGCGCGCTGGTTCCCGGGGCTGGCGGCCGGCAAGCTGCTGACCGCGATCGCGATGACCGAGCCCGGCACCGGATCAGACCTGGCCGGGATGCGCACCACCGCGGTGCGTGACGGCGACGACTACATCCTCAACGGGGCCAAGACGTTCATCACCGGCGGCATTCAGGCCGACCTGGTGATCGTGGTGGCGCGCACCTCCACCGACCCCGACAACCGTCGCAGCGGGCTGACGCTGCTGGTGGTCGAGGACGGCATGGCCGGTTTCGAGCGGGGCCGCGAACTGGACAAGATGGGCTGCAAGGTCCAAGACACCGCCGAGCTGTCGTTCGCCGATGTGCGGGTGCCGGTGGCCAACCGGCTGGGGGCCGACGGCCAGGCCTTCAGCTACCTCGGCCACAACCTGGCCCAGGAGCGGCTCACGGTCGCGGTCGGGTCGGTCGCCCAGGCGCGGTCGGCGCTGGCCGCAACCATCGACTACGTGCAGAACCGCAATGTGTTCGGCTCTCCGGTCTCCTCGTTCCAGAACACCAAGTTCGAACTGGCGGCGGTCTCCACCGAGATCGAGGCCGCCCAGTGCATGCTGGACCGGGCGGTGGCCGAGCACGTCGACGGCGAGCTCTCGGGCGCCGACGCCGCCCGCACCAAACTGTTCTGTACCGAGATGCAGGCCCGGGTGATCGACCGCTGCCTGCAGCTGTTCGGCGGCTACGGCTACATGATGGAATACCCGATCGCGCGGCTGTACACCGATGCGCGGGTGGCCCGGATCTATGCCGGGACCAGCGAGGTGATGAAGATGATCATCGCCAAATCGCTGGGGTTGTGAGTCCGGCGAAATGAATTCTTCGGTGAGACCCTTGTCACAACGGCCAAACCAACCTACTGTGTGTTCACTTGGTTGGTTGATCGAAGGAGTCCGGTGACCACTGCCCGGCCGTACGCCACACTGCTCGCCAAAGGCGAGGACCGTAGGCAGCGGATTCTGCTGGCGGCTGAATACCTGCTGGCGCGCAATGGGTGGCGAAACACCTCGCTGGCGCAGATCGCCCGCAACGCCGGGGTCAGCGCGGCCGGACTGCTGCACCATTTCGCCTCCAAAGACCAGTTGCTGCACGCGGTGCTCGACGCCCGCGACGCCGACGACGACTCCCACGCCGACCGCGGCGGAGACCTGATCGAGGAGATCCGGCGGGTGGCCGAACGGTTCACCCGGGCGCCGGAGTTGGTCGGGACCTTCACCGTGCTGCTCGCCGAGAACGTGCTGCCCGAGGCGCCGTTGCACGACCGGATGCTGCAGCGGTATCACGCCGCGGTGGACATCGTGGCCGACCTGATCCGGCGCGGGCAGGACGCCGGCCGCTACCGCACAGACTTCGACGCGACCGTCAAGGCCGTTGAGATTCTCGCCTTTATCAACGGAATGGAGATGTCATGGCTTCTGGATCCTTCGATACCACTGGCCGAGGTGTTCGCGGCGTACAC
>CAYNJD010000534.1:0-1926 GCA_964397355.1 uncultured Mycobacterium sp.
CGGCCAAGGGCCTGGAGTGGGACGCGGTGTTCCTGGTGGGCCTCGCCGACGGCACGCTGCCCATCTCGCATGCGTTGGCGCACGGCCCCGACAGCGAGGCGGTCGAAGAGGAGCGTCGGCTGCTCTACGTCGGCGTCACCCGGGCCCGGGTGCACCTGGCGTTGAGCTGGGCGTTGGCCCGCAACCCGGGCGGGCGGGCCAGCCGCAAGCCGTCGCGGTTCCTCAACGGCATCGACGGCGCGATCCCGCATTCCGACGCCCGAACACCCGCCCGCCGCCGGGCCCGCGGCGCGCCGAAGCACTGCCGGGTCTGCAACAAGGCGTTGGCCACCCCGGCCGCCATCATGCTCAGCCGGTGCGAGACGTGCGCCGCCGACGTCGACACCGACCTGCTGGTCGAGCTCAAGGACTGGCGCCTGCGTACCGCCACCGAGCTGAAAGTGCCCGCCTACATCGTCTTTTCCGACAACACGCTCACCGCGATCGCCGAAATGCTGCCCGCCGACGAGGCCGCGTTGGTCGCCATCCCGGGCATCGGCGCACGCAAGCTGGAACAGTTCGGTTCCGACGTGCTCGAGATGGTCCGCAACCGCGGCTGAATGCGCAGCGCAGAAAATAGTTTGTGCCGGCCACCGGCCACCGGCTAGCCTTGGCCACCATGACCACCCCGAGTGCCTTCGTCGTACGCGCGGTCGCTGCCGTGCGTGCCGCCGCCGCGCACGCCGCCGCGGCCGACGAGTCCGTGCATCGGGGTTTCGCCTAACGCTTCAATTCAGCCACCCGATGGCCACGGACCCACCCAGGGACCGTGGCCGATTTTTTTGTCTCCAGACCCCCGAACGCACCCGAGAGCAGGTGAGCACCGATGAAGAACCGGCCGTCGTTGCCGTGTAACCGCGACCCCGACCTATGGTTCGCCGACGACCCGGCCGACCTGGAGCGGGCCAAGGCGCTGTGCGGCGACTGCCCGATCCGCCGGCAGTGCCTGGCGGCGGCGTTGCAGCGCGCCGAGCCGTGGGGGGTGTGGGGCGGCGAGATCCTCGACCGCGGCACCGTCATCGGCCGCAAGCGGCCCCGGGGCCGGCCGCGCAAGGAGCCGGTCGCCGCGTGATCAGGCCGTCGGCCCGACCGTCTCGACGTCGGGATCGGTGAAGCCCGGCACCAGCTCCTCGGAGAGCCGCTTGATCGGCACGTGGGCGTCGAGCTGACACATGATCGCCGTCGTCGAGGCGAGCACCCGCATCGGCATCGCCAGCTTCGGCGGCAGGTCCAGCTGGCGGGCGGTCTTGATCTGCTCGACGGGGCGTTCCAGCTGCTTGCCGGCCATCCGCATCAGCCACTTGCGGGTGTAGTGGAATGTCTCGACCTCCACCGGTTCGACGTATTGGCGCAGCATCTCGTCGATCTCGCGCACCGAGACCTCTTGGCCCTTCTGGATGAAGCCGCCCTTGCGCATCGTGGCGATGACATTGTCATAGTCGTTGTCGCGCGCGTAGCGGACGGCGGCGCCCAGTTCCGGCGGGAAACCGCCGGGCATCGGCGCGACCGCACCGAAGTCGATCACGCCCATCCGGCCGTCGGGCAGCAGCATGAAGTTGCCCGGGTGGGCGTCGCCGTGGATCAGCTCCAGCCGGCGTGCCGCATCCCAGGTGAACTCCGCCAGCCGGGTCCCCATCAGGTCGCGCTGTTCGACGGTGCCGTTGCGGATGATCTCGGCCATCGGTATGCCGTCGATCCACTCCTGGATCACCGCCTTGGGTGCGCTGGCCACCACGTTCGGGATGAGGAAATGCGGGTGGCCGGCGTAGGCCTTGGCGAAAACCCGCTGGTTGTCGGCCTCCAGTCGGTAGTCCAGCTCCATCTCGGTGCGTTCGATCAGCTCGTCGACCACGCCCTGCACGTCCACGCCGGGCGCCAGTTGCTTGA
>CAYNJD010000535.1:0-1916 GCA_964397355.1 uncultured Mycobacterium sp.
CGCGGCGCAGCCCGTTCTTGCGGACCATGTTCATCGAGACGTAGACGTCGTTGGGCCCGGCCAGGTAGCCGGAGGTGCGCACGAATGCGTAGTTGTCCAGCACGTCGAGGATGCCGGCCACCGGCTGCACCACGTCGTCCTCGCGCAATTCGGTGTCGCCGCCGTCGCCGCCCCGCTCGCCACGGCGACGCCGGTCCCGGAAGCGGCGGCCGCGCCGGCCCCCGCGCCCTTCGTCGTCATCGGAGTTCTGCTGGCCCTGCTGGCCGCGGTTCTGCTCGTCGCCCTTGGCCTGAGCGGTTTCCTCGGATCTGGCGCCGTCTTTGGCGCCGTCGCGGCGGCCACCGGACTGCTCGCCCTTGTCCTCGCCCTTGTCCTGCTTGCGGGACTCACCGCCCTGCTTGCGCTCGCCCTGCTTGCCCGCGTCTGCCCCGGCATTAGCGGGCGCGCCCGTTTCGCGGCTGGCGCTGCGCCGTTCGCGACGCGGCGGTGCGTCGGAGGTCTCGGTCTCGGTCGCTTCGGCGCGGGCGGGCTCGGCGCCATTGGCCACCGCGTTCGCGGGCTGCTCGGCGGCCGGCGTCTCACCACCGTTACCGCCGTTGCCCCCGTTACCGCCGTTGCCGCTGTTACCGCCGTTGTCGCCGACTTCGCGGATCGCGGCGATCAGCTCGTTCTTGCGCATCCCGGATGCGCCTTTGACGCCGACGCGATTGGCCAGCGCCCGCAACTCGGGCAGCACCATCGCCGACAGCGACAGCGAGCTATCCGGGGTGGTGGTCGCTGCGCCGTTGTCCGGGGCAGCGGCGGTGTCCGGCGCCGAGGTGCTTTCCGGGGCGGCGCCGGAGACCTCGGAAGTGCCCTGGCTCGGGGTCTCGGAAGTGCTCTGGGTCGACAGCGAAGCCTGCTCAGTGCCGCCTTCAGCCGCGAAGAGGTCCGTTTCGGTCACGGATTTCCTTTCTTCCCTCGTCGGTTTTGTCACGCGAGGGGTTGTGTGCATCCAGCGGAATCGCCGAGTGCGTGTCACCGTCGATTGTTTTAACGGTGATACCCGTATTGGCGGCGTCATATAGCAAACCGTCAGCTACGGAAGAATTTGGTGGCATCCCAGTGACATCGCAGTCTGATCCAGGTGCTGATGCCGCGAATGCGGGACGGGACCGAGGATAACGCGCTTCGGTGTCGGACGCAACAAGTGGTGCGGCGTGCCTCAACCGGGTACCACCACACCGGAGTTCCATTTGACGCCGTCGCCCACCCGCATCTCGGCCACGCTGAACGGGCGCGCCGCCGGGGCTTCCAGCACTTCAGCGGGCAATTCTGCCGTCGTGCTCAATGCGATCACCGCGGGTCCGGCGCCGGAGAGCACCGCCGCGATCCCGTGTTGGCGCAGCAACTGCAGGAACTGCGCCGACTCGGGCTGCGCCGCGGCGCGTTGCGGCTGGTGCAGCAGGTCCTCGGTGGCCACCGGCAGCAGGTCGGGCCGCTCGGTCAGCGCCACCACCAGCAGCGCGGCACGGCTGACGTTGAACCGGGCGGCCTGGTGGCTGACCTGCTCGGGCAACAGCATGCGGGTCTCGGCGGTCGAGGAACGCAGTTGCGGTATCGCCGGGAAAAGGTGGATGTCGGGGTGCAACCGCAACGGCACCGCCGCATAATCGGGCCCGCCGCCGGCCTTGCTCGCGGTCCAGGAAACCACCGCGCCGCCCAACACCGCGGCTGCCGCATTGTCGGGATGGCCCTCGAACTCCGACGCCAGCTGGATCAGTTGGGACTCCGACAGCCCGGGCCGATCAAGTTGCGCCACAAGGCCGTTGACCGCCGCCAACCCAGCGACCACGGCCGCCGCCGACGAGCCCAGCCCGCGCTGGTGCGGGATGGCGTTGCGGCAGCGCACCACCATCCCGGGGACGTCGACGCCG
>CAYNJD010000536.1:0-1902 GCA_964397355.1 uncultured Mycobacterium sp.
ATCGCCGCATCATGGAGTCATGGGTGCGGACAGCCGGATCGAAGGCGCGCCACGGTCGGTGATCGTGGTCGGTGCCGGCATCGTCGGGTTGTCCACCGCCTGGTTCCTGCAGGAGCGCGGCGTCGAGGTCACCGTCGTCGACCGGGTCGGGGTGGCCGCCGGGTCGTCGTGGGGCAACGCCGGCTGGATCTCCCCGGCGCTGGCCATTCCGCTCAACGAACCCACCAATCTGCGCTTCGGGCTGCGTTCCCTGCTGAACCGGGCCGCGCCGCTGCAGATCCCGCTCAACGCCGGCCCGGCGCTGTGGACGTTTCTGGCGCGTTTCGCCGCCAACAGCCGCCCGTCGTCGTGGCGTCGCGCGGTGCGGGCCAACGCGCCGCTGAGCGCCGAGTCCATCGAGGCCTACGACGTGCTGGTGTCCAATGGGGTCGACGCCCCGGTCACCGACGCTCCGATCACCGCGATCTTTCGCACCTCGGCTGATGCCGGGCGGCTGCTCGACGAGCTGCGGCGGTTCTCCGAGGCCGGCCGGCCGGTGTTCGGCACCGAGCTGACCGGTGCGGCGCTGCGGGAACGGGTTCCGCTGGCGTCGGCGGCGGTCGCCGCCGCGGTGCAGATCGACGGCCAGCGGTTCCTGGATCCCGGCCGGTTCGTGACCGCGCTGGGCCGTGCCGTGGTGGAGCGCGGCGCGGCGCTGTACACCATGGACGTCACCGACGTGGCGCCCGCCGGCGACGGCGTGGCCGTGACCAGCCGCGACGGCGCCACCTTGAGCGCGGCGGCCGCGGTGATCGCCAGCGGCGCCTGGCTGTCGGAACTGGCGGCCCGCTGGGTGCGGGTGCCGGTGCGAGCCGGGCGCGGCTATTCCTTCACCGTGCCGGTGGACGGTCCGGTCACCGGCCCGATCTATCTGCCCGACGCCCGGGTGGCCTGCACACCGCTGAACGCCAAGTTGCGGGTGGCCGGCACCATGGAGTTCGGCGATCCCGACGCCCCGATGGTTCCCGCCCGGGTCGACGCCATCGTCGCGGCGACACGCCCGCTGCTCGACGGGGTGCGCTGGGATGAGCGCGCCGACGTGTGGGTGGGCCCGCGTCCGGTCAGTCCCGACGGGCGCCCGCTGGTGGGGGAGGTGTGCCCCGGGACCGTCTACGTCGCGGGCGGGCACGGGATGTGGGGCATGACGCACGGCCCGGTGACGGGGCGACTGCTGGCCGAGCAGATCACCACCGGCAAGCAGTCGACCGTGCTGCGTGAGCTCGATCCGCTGCGCTGAAATTTCGTTCGTAGCCAAGCAATTTGCGTTTGTAAAGGAGATCGTCGATGGCTGATTCGCAAGGTGTCTGGATGACACAGCAGACCAAGGACCGGCTGCTGGCCGAGTTGGCCGAACTGTCCGAGCCGCACATCGGTTCGGGCAGCTCCGACCTCAGCGAACAGCAGGCGCGGCAGGCCCGGATCCACCAGATCCACGACCTGCTGGCGGTCGCGGTGGTCGGCGAGGACCCGCCGGATGACGGTGTCGCCGAACCGGGCATGGTGCTCACCGTGCGCTACGGCGACGGGGACACCGAGACCTTCCTGCTCGGGGTGCGCGACGACGACCAGAGCGGGTTGGAGGTCTACTCGCCGCAGTCGCCGCTCGGCAAGGCGATCACCGGCGCCCGGCCCGGCGAGCAGCGCAGCTACCAGGTGCCCAGCGGGGCCAACGTGACGGTGACGCTGCTCGACGCGGTGCCCTACGGGCTGCATCAGACCCAGCACCCGGCCTGAGCGCCGGCGCTGTAGCGACCAGGTGTTTTGAGCCGGAGTATGGCGGTGGTGTAGCTTCGATGGGCACGACATCGCGGGGCTATGGCGCAGCTGGTAGCGCACCACACTGGCAGTGTGGGGGTCAGGGGT
>CAYNJD010000537.1:0-1894 GCA_964397355.1 uncultured Mycobacterium sp.
GGGGCCGGGGGAGCCGCCGCGGCGGGTGCCGGCGGGGCCGCGAGCCCCGCGGGGGCGGCAGCCGGGGCGGGCATCGGCGGGTTCGGGGCGGGCAGCGCCGGCGCGGCGGGGGCGTTGCTGCCGGCCAGGCCGGCCAGGCCCGCGACACCGGCGAAGCCGGCCAGCGGGGTGGTGGGGGCGACCAGGCTGAGCATCGTCTCGGTCAACGTCGTCACGGCCGGCGCCAGCCCCAGCACGATCTCACCCGCGTAGTGCGGGGCGATCGTCATCAACACCGGGTCGCTGATCAGGCTCGCGAGCGGATTGTTCCCGGCGAGGTCGGCCCGGATGGCCTCGTTGATCTCACCGAGCCGGGTCGTCCACCAGCTCTCCTGGTAGATGTTGCCGAAATCCTGGGTGGGTGCCTGGTCGGTCCGGTGGTGGTGGTCGCGGTGCGTAGGGGTGTCGGGATTGAGCACCGTCGGCGCGGTCGTCGCCGCCGGGGACGCCGCCACCGCGGCGCCCGCCACCGCCTGGTAGGTCGACATCGTGGTGGCCGCCTGCGCCCACATCCGGGTGTAGTCGGCCTCGTTGACCGCGATCGGAATGGCATTGACCCCGAAGAAGTTCGTCGCCACCAGCACCGCGTGAATGGCATGGTTGGCGGCCAGCTCGGCCAGGGTGGGCATCGTCGCCAGTGCGGAGCTGTAGGCGGCCGCGGCGGTCTGGTGCTGGGCCGCCAGCGTCGCGCTGTCGGCGCCGGCCTTCGTCAGCCATGCCAGATACGGAATATTGGCTGCCACATAGGATTCCGCGCTGGGCCCCTGCCAGGTTCCGGCCTGCACCGCCGAGAGGAGGGCGGCGAGTTCCTGTGCCACGTCGGTGTATTCGGTACTCAGCGCGTCCCACATCCCGGCGGCCGCCAGCAGTGGCCCTGCGCCCGGGCCGCTGCTCAGCAGCGCTGAGTGCACCTCCGGTGGTGAGGCCATCCAGATCGGCTCCGTCATTGCCGCCTTTCCGCGCGCGCTGATGCACAGAGCTTACATCCTCAAATCGTGGTTATTTCCTGGAAGCCTCCTAGGAATACGGATGTAGATAGCGGAAAACATCCGCATCTATGGACTCGCTAGGTGGTGTCGGGGGCGGCTGCCCGCACCAGGAATCCGCTCATGAGAAGGCTGCGGGTCAACTCGATCTGTTGGGCGGCGGTGAGCCCGGGCAGTTCGCCGACCCGGAACCATTCGGTGCTCTGCGACAGGAACCGCATCGCGGCTTCATGGTCCGGGCGGGCGCTGACGATCAGCTGGGCGAACTGCAGGCCGACACCGTCGGCGGATGTGGTCACCCGGGAGTACAGCGGTTGCTGCTTGCGCACCAGGGTGTCGGCGTGGATTCCGACGGTGTCGGTGATCTGCCCGACGACCGGACAGCGGGCACGCCGCACCAGGAAATCCTGCATGGCGTCGAGGCCGTCGGCGAGCGCGGCGGGGGACTCGACGGCGGTCAGCGCGTCATGGATCAACGTGCCCAGGTCCGCCCGAACCCGCGGATCATCGAGATGTCTTGCGGGCAACCGGGTGTGCACGGCATCGTCGCGCCGGCTCAGCATGTGCAGCGTGTGGGTCAGCAGCGTGAGCACCGTCGGCACATGGATCCCGACGGTCAGATGCACCGACGGCTCCGAGTCCGTCTCGGCGGAATGCACCCGGCCCCGCGGCAGATACAGCGTGTCCCCGGCGGTCAGCCGCAAGCTCGTCGGTTCCGGCAGGCCGGCCGGGTCGACCTCGTGCATCTGCTGCATCAGGTGCGGTGGCACCGGATCCTCGCCGTAGAAGTACCACGTCTTGCTGCCCTGGATCTGCAGCACCAGCACGTCGTGGTGGTCGTAGTGCGGCAGAAAACCCGTCGACGCCGG
>CAYNJD010000538.1:0-1887 GCA_964397355.1 uncultured Mycobacterium sp.
GTGGGTCATTCTCTACCGGCTTGAGCACTTCGTTGAGTGCTTCGATGTCGCCGGCGCCCCAGTGAATTACGCCCAGGGCGGCGATTCGGCAGTCGTCGTTCGTGACCTCGTTCGGCTGGTCGGTCATCGCAGCTCCTGCCATTCCGGTGGGATCGACGGTCGCGGCGGCGGCGTTGGTGCGCTGGTGTGTTGGGGGCAACGGGGACTGCGTCGCCAGGGACAACTTTTGTCGCAGCGCATTGGTGGGGCGAACAATTTGTCGGTCACAATTTCTCCTTTTCTCTGGTTACTTAACGACCTAGTACAAGTCATTGCTGCCGAATATCGTGCCGATTGCCGACCACATCGTTTGAAGCGTCCGAACCGCTTGACCCAGCGGGTCTTCTTGCTCGGAGTCGGTGCCGATGGTCACTTCGAACGTCTTGGGGGTGTCTTCGTCGTAGTGCATTCTCACGGCGTTGCACTGGTCGGTGTACAGCAGCCCGTCAATTTCGAATAGCATTCGGGTGCCGAGGTCGAAGTCGTAGTAGATCGCGTAGGGACGCCGATTCCAGATCGAAACCTTGAATGCTTGGTAGGGCCTGGTCTTCCAATGCCCTTGTCGCATCGTCAGCGCCGAGCTGATGGTGTATGCGGTGCCGCCGCCTTCTTGTGTGAAGTATTCCAAGTAGCCCATGTCGCCGCTGGAAATTACACGCAATGGATCGGTGTAACGCATGAATGCCAGCAGCATATTGTCGAACTGGCCTTGGTAAACTTCTTCAAACCCAGAGCCTTGTGGAGCTGGGCCGGTCCCGTGACCACCGGGGTCCATCTGAACATTTGTGATCTGAATTTGGGATAGCGCGTACTTGATCCCGAAGGTCTGGAGCTGGTTCACCCACCCCGGCGATTTCCCGCCGGAAATGATGCTCTTGGCTTTCGACTTGAATACCGCGCGTTCGGAGGTCTTAATGGGTGACGTGGGTGTGGAGTCGCGAAACACGATGGACGGCTTCACAGGTGCCATTCCCAGCATGTCGCGCACATACGGCGGAACGGGTGAGTTCGTGCGAGGGTCGATGGCGTCGGCATCCACGAACTCGTAAAGCAGCTCGGAGATGAGGTCATCTGCTGTTGCCGCAACGAGGTTCACCGCGCCGTCGATGGCGGTGCCGGTCAGGCCGGTCACGCCGGATTTGTCCTCGACGGCGAGCACGATGCACGGACGACCCGGACGCGCTGCCTCCTGGCCGATGAGCGCGGCCAGCTCGGGGTGCGGGGAATCTTCGTCTTCGGGGAGCCAGGTGTAGGCGCGGACATTGCAACCAGCGTCCTTTAACATTCCGGCCGTGGTGTCGTGTGCCGGCGACCAGCGGGTGGCGATGACGGAGAAGCGGCTGGTGTCGGTGAGCGGATTCACGAATTGCATTTGAATCGGCCAGTTCAGCGGCGACCACAGACTGCTATCCGAGAGCGGCTTCACCCACGCGCCGGGATTGACGAAGTTGTCGATGATGCCCAGCGGCGGCCAGAAGATACGGGCCAGGTTCACGAAGCCGGTGACCGACACAATGGTTCTAGTGTTGCCGGGAAGCACCCACGCCTTGAGGGGCTGAATCTCCGGCGCAAACCAGGGCGTGGCAGCGAAGTAGAGGTGTTTCCAGTGTTCCCGGTTTTCGGCCACATCGAAATGCAGTTCGTGCAAGCCATCTTCGGTGCGGACGTTGCGCACGGCCGTGACTTTGCCGCCCCACCGCCACCGCCAGTTCCGGTTGTGCGGGTAGGGGTCGATGGTGATGTTGAGGTCGTCGTTCGCGCGGACATCGGTGCGAAGAAACTTATTAATCCAATCGGAGCCGCGCAGGACAATGCTGCCGGTGCCGGTGTCGTGCAGGCGCTGCTCGA
>CAYNJD010000539.1:0-1885 GCA_964397355.1 uncultured Mycobacterium sp.
CGGCTAGCGCCGATCGCAAGCGCGGCGAAGCCACGCGCAGCGGATCGGCGCCATCAGCTAACGCCGATCGCAAGCGCGGCGAAGCCACGCGCAGCGGATCGGCGCCATCGGCTGAGGGCAAACCTCAGCTCTTGCGCGGCGTCTTGGGCTGCCGGGGCCCGCGGCCCTCGCGGCGGGCCGCCTCGCGGCGCTCGCGGCGGGACTGGGTGCCGGCACCGGCCGGCTGCAGGTCGCGGGTGCGCCGCACCTGGGCGGAGCCGTCCTCGTCGGGGCCCGAATAGGTCAGCCCCGCGGTGCCGTCGGCGCCGTCGGCACCGTTGGCCCCGTCGATTCCCTTGGCGCGCAACGCGAATTCCGCCAGACCCTCGGGGGCTTCGACAGGTGTCACCGACTGCTGCTGCGCGGGCTCGACCGCGACGTTGAACAGGAAGCCGACCGACTCCTCCTTGAGCCCTTCGAGCATGCCGGTGAACATGTCGTAGCCCTCCCGCTGGTATTCCACCAGCGGGTCGCGCTGCGCCATCGCCCGCAGACCGATGCCCTCTTTGAGGTAGTCCATCTCGTAGAGGTGCTCACGCCACTTGCGGTCGATGACCGAAAGCAGCACGCCGCGTTCGAGCTCCCGCATGGCGCCGGCGCCGGCTTTGCCGTCGACCTCGGCCTCGCGCACCCGGTAGGCGTTCTCGGCGTCGGCGAGCAGCGCCTCCAGCAGCTCCTCGCGGGTCAGGTCGTCGGCCTCGCCGACGTCGGCGGCGTGCAGTAGTTCGTGATAGTCGATCCCGACCGGGTACAGCGTCTTCAGGGCCGTCCACAGCTGTTCGAGGTCCCAGTCCTCGGCGTAGCCCTCGGCGGTGGCGCCGTTGACGTAGGCGGTGATCACGTCGACGAGCATGTCGTGGGCCTGCTCGGCAAGGTTCTCGCCGTCGAGGATGCGCCGGCGCTCGGCGTAGATCACCTTGCGCTGCTGGTTCATCACCTCGTCGTACTTGAGGACGTTCTTTCTGATCTCGAAGTTCTGCTGCTCGACCTGGGTCTGGGCGCTCTTGATCGCCCGGGTCACCATCTTGGCCTCGATCGGCACGTCGTCGGGCAGGTTCAGCCGGGTCAGCAGCGACTCCAGCGCCGCACCGTTGAACCGTCGCATCAGCTCGTCACCCAGCGACAGGTAGAACCGCGACTCCCCCGGGTCGCCCTGCCGGCCGGACCGGCCGCGCAGCTGGTTGTCGATGCGCCGCGACTCGTGCCGCTCGGTGCCCAGCACGTAGAGGCCGCCGGCCTCGCGGACCTGTTCGGCCTCCACCTCGGCCTCCGCCCGGATCTTCTCCAGGACCTCGTCCCAGGCGGCCTCGTACTCTTCGGGGGTTTCGACCGGGTCCAGCCCCTGGCTGCGCAGCCGCTGGTCGGCCAGGAAGTCGACGTTGCCGCCGAGCACGATGTCGGTGCCGCGACCGGCCATGTTGGTGGCCACCGTGATGGCGCCGCGCCGGCCCGCCTCGGCGATGATGTGCGCCTCACGCTCGTGCTGCTTGGCGTTGAGCACATTGTGCGGAATCCGCCGCTTGGTCAGCTGCTTGGAGAGGTATTCCGAACGCTCCACGCTGGTGGTGCCGATCAGCACCGGCTGGCCCTTCTCGTAGCGTTCGGCGAGGTCGTCGACGACCGCGGCGAACTTGGCCTCCTCGGTCTTGTAGATCAGGTCGATCTGGTCGGTGCGCACCATCGGCTTGTTGGTCGGGATGGGCACCACGCCCAGCTTGTAGATCTCGTGCAGCTCGGCGGCCTCGGTCTCGGCGGTACCGGTCATCCCGGCGAGCTTGTCGTAGAGCCGGAAGTAGTTCTGCAGCGTGATGGTGGCCAGCGTCTGGTTCTCGGCCTTGATCTCCAC
>CAYNJD010000540.1:0-1885 GCA_964397355.1 uncultured Mycobacterium sp.
AGAAGAACACCAAGCAGGTCATCAAGACCTGGTCGCGTCGGTCGACGATCATCCCGGACTTCATCGGGCACACGTTCGCCGTGCACGACGGCCGCAAGCACGTCCCGGTTTTCGTCACCGAGTCGATGGTCGGGCACAAGCTCGGCGAATTCGCTCCGACGCGCACCTTCAAGGGACACATCAAGGACGACCGGAAGGCTAAGCGCCGGTGAGCGTAACGACTGAATTCCCGTCTGCTGTCGCCAAGGCCCGCTTCGTGCGGGTGTCGGCCAGCAAGGCGCGCCGGGTGATCAACCTGGTGCGCGGCAAGTCCGTGTCCGAAGCGCTGGACATTCTGCGCTGGGCGCCGCAGCAGGCCAGCCTGCCGGTGGCCAAGGTGATCGCCAGCGCGGCGGCCAACGCCGAGAACAACAACGGCCTGGACCCGTCCACCCTGGTGGTGGCCACCGTCTACGCCGACGAGGGCCCGACCGCCAAGCGGATCAAGCCGCGCGCCCAGGGCCGCGCCTACCGGATCCGCCGGCGCACCAGCCACATCACCGTCGTGGTGGAGAGCCGGCCCACCTCGCGTGGTTCCGCGCAGTCCGCCGGGTCCGCGCGGGCGCGCCGCGCGCAGGCCAGCAAGGCCGCCTCCGAGAAGGGGACCGCCAAGGAGACGGCGAAGGCGCCGGCCAAGAAGGCGCCGGCGGCCAAGGCAACCGAGAAGACGACTGAGAAAGCGGCGGCGAAGAAGGCGCCCGCCAAGAAGGCTTCAGAGCCAAAGACCAGAACCGAGCAGGCGCCTGAGACGTCCGACGCGAAGGAGGGCTCGGAGTAATGGGCCAGAAGATCAACCCGCACGGCTTCCGGCTCGGGATCACCACCGACTGGAAGTCACGGTGGTACGCCGACAAGCAGTACGCCGACTACGTCAAGGAAGACGTGGCGATCCGCCGGCTGCTGTCGACCGGACTGGAGCGCGCCGGCATCGCCGACGTCGAGATCGAACGGACCCGCGACCGGGTTCGCGTCGACATCCACACCGCCCGGCCGGGCATCGTGATCGGCCGCCGCGGCACCGAGGCCGACCGGATCCGCGCCGACCTGGAGAAGCTGACCGGCAAGCAGGTGCAGCTCAACATCCTCGAGGTGAAGAACCCCGAGTCGCAGGCGCAGCTGGTCGCCCAGGGTGTGGCCGAGCAGTTGAGCAACCGCGTGGCGTTCCGCCGGGCGATGCGCAAGGCGATCCAGTCGGCGATGCGCCAGGCAGGCGTCAAGGGCATCCGGGTGCAGTGCTCGGGTCGTCTCGGCGGCGCCGAGATGAGCCGCTCGGAGTTCTACCGCGAGGGTCGGGTGCCGCTGCACACGCTGCGCGCCGACATCGACTACGGCCTCTACGAGGCCAAGACCACCTTCGGCCGGATCGGTGTGAAGGTCTGGATCTACAAGGGCGACATCGTCGGCGGCAAGCGCGAGCTGGCCGTGGCCCCGCCGTCGGCCGACCGCCCCCGCCGGGAGCGGCCGTCGGGCACCCGCCCGCGCCGCAGCGGTTCGGCGGGCACCACCGCGACGAGCACCGACGCCGGACGTGCCGCCACGGTCACGGCCGAGGCGCCCGCGTCCGCCGAGCCGGCCGCCGGCGCCGCTGCATCCTCGGCCCCGGAGTCGGGCACCGAAACGCAGAGCACGGAGAGCTGAATCATGTTGATTCCCCGCAAGGTCAAGCACCGCAAGCAGCATCACCCGAAACAGCGCGGCATCGCCAGCGGCGGTACCGCGGTGACGTTCGGTGACTACGGTATCCAGGCGCTGGAGCACGCCTACGTCACCAACCGGCAGATCGAGTCCGCTCGTATCGCCATCAACCGGCACATCAAGCGTGGCGGCAAGGTGTGGATCAACATCT
>CAYNJD010000541.1:0-1884 GCA_964397355.1 uncultured Mycobacterium sp.
AATCCGCCTGGGACTACGGCCCACTCGGGGTGGAGTTCAAGGAGAACATCAAACGACAGTGGTGGCGCTCGGTGGTGACGGCCCGAGACGACGTGGTGGGCCTGGACTCCTCGATCATCCTGCCGCGCGAGGTGTGGGTGGCCTCCGGTCACGTCGAGGTGTTCCACGACCCGCTGGTGGAGTGCCTGTCCTGCCACAAGCGCCACCGGCAGGACCACATGCAGGAGGCCTACGCCGCCAAAAAGGGGGGCGAGCCCGACGACGTTCCGATGAGCGAGATCGCCTGCCCGGACTGCGGCACCAAGGGGCAGTGGACCGAGCCGCGGGAGTTCAACATGATGCTCAAGACCTACCTCGGTCCGATCGAGAGCGAGGAGGGGCTGCACTACCTGCGCCCGGAGACCGCGCAGGGCATCTTCGTCAACTTCGCCAACGTGGTGACCACCGCACGCCGCAAGCCGCCGTTCGGAATCGCCCAGACCGGCAAGAGTTTCCGCAACGAGATCACCCCCGGCAACTTCATCTTCCGGACCCGCGAGTTCGAGCAGATGGAGATGGAGTTCTTCGTCGAGCCGTCCAGCGCCCGCGAGTGGCACCAGTACTGGATCGACACCCGGCTGGACTGGTATGTCGGGTTGGGCATCGATGCCGAGAACCTGCGGCTCTTCGAGCACCCCAAGGAGAAGCTGTCGCACTACTCCGAGCGCACCGTCGACATCGAGTACAAGTTCGGGTTCGCCAACAACCCGTGGGGCGAGCTGGAGGGCATCGCCAACCGCACCGACTTCGACCTGTCCACCCACACCAAGCACTCCGGTGTGGACCTGTCGTTCTACGACCAGGGCTCCGACAGCCGCTACACGCCGTATGTGATCGAACCGGCGGCCGGGTTGACCCGCTCGTTCATGGCGTTCCTGATCGACGCCTACCACGAGGACGAGGCCCCCAACGCCAAGGGCGGCGTGGACAAGCGCACCGTGCTGCGACTTGACCCGCGGCTGGCGCCGGTCAAGGCCGCGGTGCTGCCGCTGAGCCGCAACGCCGACCTGTCGCCGAAGGCCCGGGACCTGGCCGCCGAGTTGCGGCAGTCCTGGAACGTCGAGTTCGACGACGCCGGGGCGGTGGGCCGGCGCTACCGGCGCCAGGACGAGATCGGCACCCCGTTCTGCATCACCGTCGACTTCGACTCCCTCGAAGACCAGGCCGTCACCGTGCGCGAACGCGACAGCATGGCCCAGGAGCGGGTGGCCATCGACGCGGTGGCCGACTACCTGGCGGTGCGCCTGAAGGGCTGCTGAACGGTCGAGCCGGTCGCAGCGGCGCAGCGTGCGCCCGGCGACTCCGATACAGGTGGCCAACTGAGCCCAAGGCCACGCCGAAACGCCTCAGAATGTCCGCACAAGCTCGAGTGCGTCGCGGCGGATTTTCAGACTCAAATCTTCGACTGCGGGACGGCTCGACAAGCGACCGTCCCGCGGGCGCGACAGCAGAACGCGGCTTTCCTGAGACTGTTGCGGTTCGGTTTGACAGGCCCGCGCGGCTCGGTGTTGGCTCAGCAATGGCTGAGAAATGATCCAGGCTCTTGGGTCGGGGAATTGGGTTATCACAGGGAGGTCAGCAGATGCACAACAGCAAACACGCAGGGAAACAGGATCTTTCGCGTACCGCGCGGGCGCGCCGTCGTAGCCGACTGATCGGGGTGGGGGGCTCGGCAGCGGCGTTCTTGGTGTTTGGGATGGCCCCGTTGGCTACCGCGCCCGGCGCCCACGCCGATGAGCTCGACTGGCTGATGGATCTGTTCGATCCCGGCCTGGTCGCCGGCTCGGCACTGGACACCAGCGGGGTCGACGACGTGTTCGGCGATTCGCCGTTCTGGGACCAGCT
>CAYNJD010000542.1:0-1873 GCA_964397355.1 uncultured Mycobacterium sp.
ACTCTGGGGCGGGCCCTTCATGCTCAATGGTGTCATGCGGGTCGACGATGCGAAAAAGGCTGTGGACGCTGGAGTTTCGGCGATCTCCGTGTCGAACCACGGTGGTAACAACCTGGACGGCACACCGGCGGCGATCCGGGCGCTGCCCGCTGTCGCCGAGGCGGTCGGCGGCCAGATCGATGTTTTGCTGGATGGTGGCATCCGACGGGGCAGCGACGTCGTCAAGGCGGTGGCGCTGGGCGCCCGGGCGGTGATGATCGGCCGCGCCTACCTGTGGGGGCTGGCCGCGGCCGGCCAGCCCCGGGTGGAGAACGGCCTCGACATCCTGCGCGGCGGGATCGACTCGGCCCTGATGGGGCTCGGGCGGGCCTCCGTGCACGATCTGTCGCCGGACGACATCCTGATCCCCCCCGGTTTCGCCCGCGCGCTCGGTGTGCCCTCCGACGGAGGCCGGTAGCCCGCTCAGGCCGTCCACCTGCGAACTCCCGGCCCGTCCCTGGTACTGCCGTGGCGGACGGGACGGGCGTGATGTTCGGCGATCGCTCCGGAGTGCCGATGGCCAGGAATTTCTTTGCCTTCCCTGTCAATAACTGGTGTACGGCAGGTGAATTCGCTTACCATCGTCCGATGGCGGTTCGTGGCGACCTCGGTAGTTCGACCTGGGACGAGCTGCAGAACCAGCTACAGCGCCAGCCGCCGGGGCAATCGTTGACCCTGCTGGTCCCGGTCGGGTCGACCGAACAGCACGGACGGCACCTGCCGCTGGACACCGACACCCGGATCGCGCAGGCACTCGCGCGGGCGGTGGCCGGGCGGCTGCGCAGAACCGCGTCGGGGCGCGATGAGCACGCCTGGTCGGTGGCGCCCGCGGTGGCCTACGGCGCCAGCGGGGAGCACCAGAGCTTCGCCGGAACCATCTCGATCGGCACCGAGGTGCTGAGTCGAGTGTTGCTGGAGTACGGCCGGTCGGCCTGCTGCTGGGCGCAGCGGGTGGTCTTCGTCAACGGTCACGGCGGCAACGTGCCCGCGCTGGCCGAGGCGGTAGGCCGGTTGCGCTTCGAAGCGCGCGATGTCGCCTGGCTGCCGTGTGCCACTGCGGCGGCCGATGCGCACGCGGGTCACACCGAAACCTCTCTGCTGCTGTATCTTTCGCCCGACGACGTGAGGTTTGAGCAGGCGCAGCCGGGTAACAGTGCCCCATTGGCGCAGCTGCTGCCGGCGATGCGGCGCGGCGGTGTCGCCGCAGTGAGTGCGGTCGGAGTGCTCGGTGACCCGACGACCGCCACCGCCGCCGAGGGGCAGCGACTGTTCGCCGAAATGCTGGACAGCGGTGTGGCGGCCATCCACGCCTGGGCTCCCGGGCCGGACGGGATGCTGCGATGACCCCGGCCCGACTTCCTGACGGTTTCGCGGTGCAGGTAGACCGGAAGGTGCGGGTGCTGGGCCGTGGGTCGACGTTGTTGGGTGGTTCACCAACCCGGCTGCTGCGGCTGGCGCCTGCCGCCCAGGGGATGCTCTCCGACGGCCGCCTGGAAGTACGCGACGCCGTCAGTGCCCAACTGGCCCGAACCCTACTCGACGCCACGGTGGCCCATCCGCGGCCGGCGGGCGGGCCGTCACATCGTGACGTGACCGTCGTTATCCCGGTGCGGGACAACGTCATCGGGCTCAAACGGTTGATCGCGTCGCTGCGCGGGTTGCGCGTGGTCGTGGTGGACGACGGGTCGCAGGTCCCGGTCTGCAGGGACGACCTGGCAGCGGCGCATTGCTGCGAGGTCGAGGTGCTGCGCCACCCGGAGGCAAGGGGGCCCGCGGCCGCGCGCAATACCGGACTCGGCGCCTGCACGACGGATTTCGTGGCGTTCCTGGACTC